>NZ_JBNTJU010000042.1:0-14952 GCF_051195015.1 Halococcus sp. AFM35 | reverse complement strand
CTTGCTCTCGGTGAACTCTGCGGCAATCGGAATCTTCGATCCGGTCGAAACGATCGTACAGCCGTAGCCGTAATAGTCCTCAGCGGTCGAATCGTAGCATTTCGACGCATCTGGATCGGACAGCATCGCGCGTACGTCCGTGGAGTCGATTCGGTAGGCCATGTCGAGCAGGCCGCGGACGGCGGCCTGTTCGACGAGGCGGTCGAACACATCGTCAACGACTGTTCGAGGTCGGTGAGGAACCGATCGACCGCGTCTCTCGACGGCGGTCGATCGAAGCCACATCCGAGCCAGACCAGCGTATTCTGGAGTTCTCGGGCGACTGGGCGAACCCCGTAGATGTCCTTGTAGTAGCAGTGCAAGAAGCCACGGAAGAGTTCGGGTGGCTCGTGGTCTCGTGTTCGCCCCCGGCGGGCGGGGGCGAACACATCGTATTCGTTGAGAAACTCAAACTCAAGATGCTCGAACAGTGCGAGTGTCTCTGTAGCCACGAGATTGAAGAGCTCGTGGATAGAATCTGCCTCTTGCAGGGTTTGGGAGCTCGTAGACACAGTTTCCACTCCCTGCGTCCTCGTGTGTGACGCTTTCTATGACGCCCTCAAGGGGTAAACGTTCGTATTGATGCTAACCGAGACTAATACTACTTCGACGGTTGAGCATGGTTGCCGTTTCGAGCTGATTCACGACCGGTGCCGTACCGGTCACAAGCCTGATTTTCGGGGAGTTTGGCATGGTCAAAATCGAAGTGTCCCCCACGTGTCTTTTCATGGCTGATTGAAGTCACCACCGCTTGCACCCGCAAAATCGGATGGTTGCACCTGTCCCGTTTCGAGTTGATAAGGATACCGAGCGAGCAAGGTGCGGAAGGCGACAAGAACAGGCGGTGTGAATCAGCCCGTACGAACTGATTGACAAAACGAGGTGCTCCATTCAGCTTGACCCCGGAATTTTACCTGCTAATCGAGTCAGAGAATCAGTTTCGGGAGAGCCGCCGCTCATGGCGGCGGCGATCCCGCCCCAAAATCGGACTCAACCGTACGAGGGCAGCGACTGGTTCCAGCGTGTCCGGAGCTTCCGGATCGCTTCCGGCACGCCACCCCGCAGCGGGTGGCAGTGCCGGAACCACTCCATCAGCACGTACCCGATCAGCGTACAGAACAACTCGAACAACACGCCGTTCAGCGATTTTGAGTGGAAATTCTCGACGTTGGTGTACTGTTTCAGCTCACGGAACAGAATCTCGATCAGGGTCCGCAGCGTGTAGATGCGCACCACGTCCACCGGATCATACTCTGCCGGAGACAACGTCGTCAGGTATTGGATCTCTTCGCCCTCAACGTCTTCAACCACGATTCGCCGAAATTCCTCGTCAGTCTCGGCAAGTTCGATCCGCTGATCAGACATGCTTCGTGTCCCTGCTTCATCGGTGATCTCGACGTCTTGGACGCGCTCCAAGACGTCGACTCGGGCGTCTGATCGAAGCAACGTGACGAAATCTTCGTCACGTCGCTTCATCGCACAGAAACGGTCGTAATCGAGGTAACCACGGTCGAAGACCCGGATCGGCGAGTCGAGGTCTGCAAAGACCTCGACGTCGCTCTGGAGGTGGTCGAACTGTGTCGGTTCACGCGTGTCACCCGCTGTGACGGTCACACCGAGCGGATGTTTGTACTCGCCGTCGACGCGTGCGGCCAGATTGAGCTTGAGTCCACCGTCAGCTGGTTGAATTTCGTGCAGAACCTCGTCATCGTGGACTTCGCTCGGAATAGCAACCGATCTGGTGAGCGTGAGATTGGTTGCGTCGGTTGCGACGATGGCACGGTCAATCTGCTCCAGACGCTTGCGCTGAACGCCACGCTGGTGATACAGCTGCGGAGTGTGAAGGAGCTCGAACAGCACACGAACGACCGCGCGGTAGTCGCGGTCGTTCGTCCGCCGCGAGAAGGTTGAGGCGGCCATGTACGCCATCTGATCGTGAGTATCGGTTTTCTCGGCGAGTTCAGCCAGCGAATCAGAGCGATTGATTCCCTCGAAAGCACCAATCCTGAGATGGTTGTCGAAGTCGTGTTTCTCGTTGTAGGTACCGATATCAAACTGTTCAGCAGTCGACTCGCTGTCGACGGCGTCGAGCAGCGAGTAGAATTCACTCGCGGTAGTCGGTGATCGGTGAGACTCGTCAGGGACTGCTGGCTTCGGTGACCGCCTCGTTTGGGATTCGACCGTGCTTGCCATCAATCCAGACGTGACGGGCTCACGCCGGATTTAAATAGTCGAAACGGGACAGGGTTGCACCAACTTCGAGGTAGACCATACGACTCGTTCAGCGGCAACCGCCGAAGTAGCACTAACCACGGTTAGTGAACCAAAGGTTTTGGTGGCTAGATGACCTATGTTATACGATATCATGTATGAAGTGACGTTCAGGTTGGCAGAAGGCGGTCAGTACACGGAGACGACTCATCGGCGGAACGTATCTTTTGAGGTCTGGTGCAACAACCACTGCGATTTACTCCGTGTACGTGGAGACGATCGTGACCTAATTCGCGAAGAAATTGAAGAAATCGTTGGTATCCAACAATCATTGGAAACAACAAATGAACTCCTGATCATTACAGGAGAATGCCTGATAGAAATCACGGACGATAGTGTCATAGAACACTTAAATAGCCATAACTGTCTTTTGTTACCTCCCCTTCGATACCGCGATGGTGCAAAATTCTCTCGCGTCGTGGCACTCGATTCGAAGAGTCTGACCGATCTCTTTCAGGCACTTAGCGACGACTATCATGTCGAGATCATCAATAAAAAGGAAGTCCAGGATTTCAATCACAGTTCCCCGCTAATAACCCGTGATGAGGTACTACCGAACCTATCATCACGTCAGCAGGAAGTATTTCTCGAGGCTCGTGACCTCGGCTACTATAAAATTCCTCGAGACACCACGACCGACGAGATCGCGGAACAGTTCGGAATCGACCGGCGAACAGTCGAAGAGCACCTCCGACGAGCTGAGAACAAAATCGCAAATAGCGTTGCCGAATATTACATTTAGGAGCGGTTACGGATACGAGGAAATGAACACGATCAAGCTCCCGCAAGAAACGTAGCTTATAAACTCATCTCCACATGCCAACACTACTTACTCCAAGCGAGGCGGTAACGTGGTACTGTAAATCATGGCTTGGAACGAAGACTGGCTTCATGAAGAACGACCTGACGCCTCGGACCTGCCGGAGTATTCAATTTTGCCCAAAAATCGGTACGGCTGGCAATTATTCGCGTATTTCACCGCGATACCGGTCGTCTTCTACGTAGCTATAGCGACTCTTGGGAGGAAAGCGATTTTGATCGGGAACATACCAATTTTGGTAGTGCTGACGCTGCTAATCGCCGGTGCGTTCATCTTGGGTCTACTTCACATTCGCTTCCGCGAAAAAGCCGCGTCGGAAGGAGAACGACGAACACCAACTGAATCCGACAGTCAGAAGCCTGAGGAGGCCGCATAGATGGTCAACACACCGCTACAGATCGTCCCGCCGGAAACCGTGGATATCATTCGAGAGAATTTCCCGATTATCCTCGTCACTGTCGGGCTTTACGTGGTCGGATTCCTTCTCACCTCTCACTTTGCGAGAAAGAAATCCACTGGTGATCTCGTGGATTTCTCGGTCGCTTCACGCACGTTAGGTTGGGTCGTGGTCACGTTTACACTGGTCGCTTCCGTTTCCAGCGGTGTCGGCATGGCGGGATTCCCAGGGACGGTATATACCGTTGGCGCTGGGTTCATCACTTCTGTGATACTCGGGTTCTGTCTGGCGTCGATACTAATTTGGTACTTGGGCCGACGGATCTGGATCCTCGGTAACGAGTACGGTTTCAGTACCCCCGGTGAACTGCTCGGAGAGTACTACCAGAGTGACACCGTTCGGCTCTACACGGTGTTTATCAGTGTAGTTTTCAGTGTGGCCTACATCGTCGCGCAGTTCACGGCAGGTGGCATCCTGATCTTCGTCCTTTCCGGAGGGCTACTCTCCGTCGAAATCGGGATACTGTTGATTACGGGAATCGTATCGCTCCACGTCATATTCACGGGCGTGCGGGGCATCGCCTGGTTCGACACGTTCAACGGAGCCGTCCAAATAATCGCGTTTATAGCATTCTCCGCGGGAATAATCCTTCATGCTGGTGGGCTCCAAGAATTGTTCGTGCGGATAAGCGAGACCAACCCAGACCTGCTTACTATCCCGGGACCGGTTGGAGCATACCCACCGACGAACGTCTACGGAACAGGAATCGGATTACTCGTTGGCCTCTCGTTGATGGCTCCGGCGGCGTGGTTCCGATTTTACGGATCGAACAAAAAGGAGAATTTCGCCAGTATAGCAATCGGATTGCTCGTTTTGTTCCTCATTATCGACATGAGTCTCCTCTTGATGGGGCTGTACGGAAAAATTATCTTCCCAGATATCGCAAACCCAGACTTCGTTTCGTCATTCCTTGCGTTCGAGATACTTCCCATCCCGATTGCCGTTCTGTTCCTCGTCGGCATCCTTGCCGCTATCGTCTCTACGAGTGACTCCTACATGCACGCGTTTTCTGTTACATTTGGGAAGGATTTCGTCCGTGCTATCTTGGTGGAAGACATGGACGACGACAAAGAGCTGAACCTCAATTATGTGCTGATACTCGGACTTGCCGCTATCGCCACGAGCGCTGCGCTGTTCTACGAGGGACTGATCGTTCCTCTGGCTGTTTTCGCCGCCGGCTTCACCGTGCAGCTCCTCCCGCTCACGTTCGGTGCGGTAGCATGGCCTCGTGCATCCAATGAGGCGGCGATTCTCGCACCTCTCGTAGGGATCCCCCTAATCTTCGTTTGGGAGCTAGGAGTCGTCGCGAACCCCCTCGCACCGATGGGAATCCGAGGTATCTTCCTCGCATTAATCATCAACGTCGCAATCTTTGTCGGCGTTAGCTATTTCACAAAACCGGTTCCGGTCAAGAAAATCGAACAGTTCCACGGCTTACTCCACGAGCGACTGTAACTGGTCGGTCCAAGTCAGGATCGAATCCAAGGTCGGCAGCCACGTCAGGTTCCTCGTCGAGCGTCCGATGCACCGGCGGCATCGGACGCATCTTCGAGTTCGCCCAGTAGAAGCGCCCGAAACATTGGCTTGAACGGCTTCGAGTCGTGCCAGTCCGGGAATGGATCGTCGTGGGCATACGAGGCAAGGTCGAGGTGGATCGCTTCGAGCGAACCTCGAACATTCTCTGAAAGAAGCCGTGTACAACCTCCTCTCGTGGGTTCGAGACAACAATGGACGCAGTGTCAATGACCTCATGAACGAGATCGACCACCTCTTCGTTCACTCAACAGCCGAGGCTAACGTGCAAAGCTGAGGATGTCATTTAGTCAACTAATATGCGCCATCATGGAGTCAATAAATTTATTTTCTGCTCGACGAAGATGTTCTTCCGCGGTGCGTCTCTCAACACCGACTTCGCTGGCGATCTCTGTCGTCGTCGTTTTTCGCGGGATTTCGTAATACCCGTGATCATGGGCGGCAACAAGAGTTTCACGCTGACGTGATGTGAGCTCAGGAAGCACACTATCAAGCGTTAGAAGCGGCGAATTGTGTCTGATGGAATTTATTTCATGTTTACTCTCAACATCTACTCTAAATCCGTCTTCAGTAAGGTTTCGGTAGAATTCCGTAAGTGCTGCCGGGTCAAGCGCTAGTACTCGGCAGAATCTTGCACCATCGGCATACCGTAGTGGGGGGAGAAGTAAACAGTTGTGGCGTGTAAGATATTTCTCTATATAATCATCCCTGGTTTTCTGAATACACTCAGAAGTGATGATGGTTATCTCTGTTGATTGTTGAAGAAGATCCTGAACACCAACCTGATCGCGAACATGTTCAAGTATTTCGCCAGTCGCTCCATTTGAAACGTGCAAAAGATCGCAATGATCATTGCACCATAGTTCAACTGAGGCATCATTTCCAGCTGTCACAGCGGCATATGTTCCATCGCCTTCGATTCGAAATGTGGCCTCGTGCATATCCCTGAAAACACCCCCGCACTAATAAGACACATTCCAAGTGGAGGTGGTACAGTATTTTGAATTGCTTCCATATGTCTCACTGATGAGCGAACAAGAACCCGCACCAACCAATACCGGCATCGGCGAGCCGTCGGCCGAGTGGCGCGAGTATCAGGGTGCGCCCACGGGCACCGACATCGAATGCGAGGGGTGGCGGCAGGAGGCCGCCCTCCGGATGCTCAACAACAACCTCGATCCCGAAGTGGCCGAAAAACCCGAAGAGCTCGTAGTCTATGGAGGAACTGGCAGGGCAGCCCGGAGTTGGGACGCCTACGACGCGATCCTCGCCGAGCTGCGCGATCTCGGCGGCGAGGAAACCCTGCTCGTGCAGTCGGGCCAGCCCGTCGGCCGGTTCCCGACCCACGAGCGCGCGCCCCGTGTGCTGATTGCGAACTCGAATTTAGTGGGAAAATGGGACAGCTGGGAACATTTCCACGAACTCGAAGCCGAGGGGAAGATCATGTACGGCCAGATGACCGCCGGCTCGTGGGCGTACATCGGCACGCAGGGCATCATCCAGGGCACCTACGAGACGCTGGCCGAACTCGGTCGTCAGGAATACGACGACGACCTCGAAGGAAAAATCGTCGCCACCGGGGGTCTCGGCGGGATGAGCGGCGCACAGCCGCTCGCAGTGACGATGAACCGTGGGGTCTGTATCGCTGCCGAGGTCGACGCCCACCGGATCGAGCGCCGACTCGACACGGACTACCTGATGGAGCGCGCCGATGATCTCGACGAGGCGCTCGACAACGCTGAGGAAGCGGCCGAAGCGGGCGAACCGTACAGCGTCGCGGTCGAGATGAACGTCGCGGACATGCTCGAAGCGATGGCCGAGCGCGATTTCGTCCCCGACATCGTGACCGACCAGACGAGCGCCCACGACGAACTCAAAGGCTACTACCCGAGCGGCTACACGGTCGACGAAGCCGACGAACTTCGAGAGTCGGACCCCGAGCGCTACGTCGAGGAGAGCCTCGACACGATGGAGCGCCACGTCGACGCCATCCTCGAACTTCAGGATCGCGGCGCGGTCGCCTTCGAGTACGGCAACAACCTCCGCGGGCAGGTCGAGGATCACCGGGGGCGCGAAGATGCGTTCGACTTCCCCGGGTTCGTGCCGGCCTACATCCGGCCGATGTTCTGTCGCGGCCGCGGGCCGTTCCGCTGGGCGGCGCTGTCGGGCGATCCCGCGGACATCCACCGCACCGACGAGGCGGTCACAGAGTTGTTCCCCGAGAACGACTCGCTCACCCGCTGGATCGATCTCGCACAGGAGCAGGTCTCCTTTCAGGGCCTGCCCTCGCGGGTCTGTTGGCTCGGCTACGAAACCGATGATGATGGATTGACCGAACGCGCACGCTTCGCGCTCCGGATCAACGAGTTGGTCGCCGACGGCGAGATTTCGGCACCCATCGTCGTCACGCGCGACCATCTCGATGCGGGCAGCGTCGCCAGCCCGCACCGCGAGACCGAGGCCATGAAGGACGGCACCGACGCGGTGGCCGACTGGCCCATTCTGAACGCCCTCCTGAACTGCGCGGCGGGCGCGGACATCGTGAGCGTCCACGACGGCGGCGGCGTCGGCATCGGCAACGCGCTCCATGCGAACAACCACGTCGTGCTCGATGGCTCGGACCTCGCCGCCGAAAAGGCCCGGCGCGTGTTCACGACCGATCCCGGCATGGGCGTGATCCGCCACGCCGATGCGGGCTACGACGACGCCATCGACGAGGCCGACCAGTCCGACGTGCCCGTGCCGATGCGAGACCGACAATGAGCCTCGACGAACCGCCGGCATGGGACGGTCTCTCTGGGGACCCGAACGACGAGCAGTTCGGCGATATCGTCGAACCGGCGACCATCGACCATGCCAGCGAATTCGACGCCGTTCTCGTTGGCGAACCCTATGACGGCGCGGTGATCGGCCGGCGCGGCGCGCGCGAGGGACCGGCAGCGCTCCGCGACGCGCTCGCCGGGGTCAAAACCCATCACTTCGATGCGGGACCCGTCGCATCGGTCGGCGACTGTGGCGACGTCGAGATTCCCGATGGCGACGTCAGTACGGTACAGGAGGCCGTCCGCGAGATCACCCACGAAATTCACGCCAGCGACGCGCTGCCGGTCTTTCTCGGTGGCGACAACTCGCTCACGTATCCGAACGCTGCACCGCTGCTCGGCGACTCGCTCGGCGTCATCAACTTCGACGCGCATCTCGACTGCCGCGAGGTGCGCGGCGAACCGACCAGCGGGACGCCCTACCGACAGCTTCACGAGGCGGGGCTCGACGCCTATGCCTGCGTCGGCGCGCGCCATTTCGAAACCTCGACGGCGTATGCCGAGTACGTCGACGAACAGGACGGTGAGGTCGTCCCGAGCGAGGCCGTCGGTACCGATGGTCCCGTGGCGGCTGTCGAGCGCGCGCTCGACGCGATGGACGAGGTCGATGCGGTCTACGTCAGCGTGGACCTCGACGTGCTCGACGCGACAGCCGCGCCGGGCGTGAGCGCACCCACTCCCGGCGGTGTTTCGACGCGCGAACTGTTTCGAATGCTTCGGGCGGGCGCGGCCGACGACCGTGTGGCTGGCTTCGAGATCGTCGAGTGTGCGCCGTCGCTCGACATCGATGGGCGAACCGCCGCAGCGGGCGCGCGGGCGATCGCCCATTTTCTGAGTAGCTACACTGGAAACCCATCATGACTGAACTCACGACTGTGGTCCACGACGCGAGCGAAATTGTCGTCGGACCCGGAACGGACGCACCGCTCGAAAAACACGAGGATGCTGCCCTCGCCGTCACGGACGGCCGCGTGGCCGCGGTCGGTCCGACTGAGGAGATCACCGACGAGTATCCCGTGGAGAACGCCACGCACGCGATCAACGCGGACGGCCAGAGCGTGATCCCGGGATTCGTCGATTCCCACACGCATGGCCTGTTCGCTGGCGACCGTTCGGACGAGTTCGCGGCAAAGCTCGGCGGCGAGAACTATCAGGACATCCTCGCCGAGGGCGGCGGCATTCTCAGAACCGTGCGCGCCGTCCGCGAGGCGAGCGACGACGACCTCCTCGCAAACCTGCTCCCCCATCTCGACACGATGCTCGCCCACGGAACCACGACCGTCGAGATCAAATCCGGGTACGGTCTCGACACTAAGACCGAACTGCGGATGCTCGATGTGATCCAGCGGGCCGACGAACAGCATCCGATCGACGTCGTGCCGACGTTCATGGGCGCACACGCCGTGCCCAAGGAGAGCGATGCCGAGGCGTATACCGACCGGATGATCGGCGAGCAGCTCCCCGAGGTCGCCGAGCAGGGCACCGCGGAGTTCTGTGACGTGTTCTGTGAGGAGGACGTCTTCTCGGTCGAGCAGTCCCGACGAGTGCTCGACGCCGGGATGGAGCACGGACTCACGCCCAAAGTCCACGCCGAGGAGTTCGTCCGGCTCGGCGGCGCGCAGCTCGCGGCCGAGATGGGCGCGGCGAGCGCCGACCACCTCCTCCACGCGAACGAGGACGACCGCACGGCGCTCGCCGAGGCGGGCGTCACGCCCGTCCTCCTTCCCGGGACGGCCTTCTCGCTCGGCGCGGACTATGCCGACGCGCGGGCGTTTCTCGACGACGGCGGGACGGTTGCCGTCGCCACCGACTTCAACCCGAACTGTCACTCACAGAGCATGGGTTTCGCCATCGCGCTCGCCTGCGTCGGGATGGGGATGACGCCCGCCGAGGCGCTCGTCGCCGGCACCCACGGCGGTGCACGCGCGCTCGACCGTGCTGGCGAGACGGGCACGCTCCGCGAGGGGATGCCCGCCGATGTGGCGATCATCGACGCGCCCTCGCACATCCATGTCCCATACAACTTCGGCGTGAACACCGTCGAGACGGTGCTTAAGGGCGGCGAACCAGTCGATGGAGGGGGGCGATGAGCGACCGCGAGCCGCTCGTCCTCGACGGCGAATCGCTCACTCCCGAGGACGTGGCCGCCGTTGCCCGCGACGGCCACCCGGTGGCTATCGCCGATTCCGCGCGCGAGGCCGTCAGAGAGTCCAGAGCGCGCGTCGAGGAAGTCCTCGACAGCGACGAGGCGGTCTACGGGCTGAACACCGGGTTCGGACAGCTCGTGACCGAACGCATCCCAGAGGGTGATCGTGGGCGTCTCCAGACCAACCTCGTTCGGAGTCACGCCTCCGGCGTGGGCCGCGAACTCGAACGAGAGGAAGTGCGTGCGATGATGCTCACACGGATCAACGCACTCGTGAAGGGCTACTCGGGCATCCGCGAGGTCGTCGTCGACCACCTCGTGACGATGCTCAATCGAGGCGTTCACCCGGTCGTCAAGTCCCGCGGTAGCCTCGGCGCGAGCGGCGATCTCGCGCCGCTGGCCCACCAAGCACTCGTGTTGCTTGGTGAGGGTGAAGCAGAAGTCGACAGTAAGCGACTCGACGGCGAGGCGGCGCTCGCGCAGGCCGGCCTCGAACCGCTCTCGCTCGCCGCGAAGGAGGGGCTGGCTCTCATCAACGGCACCCAACTCACTGTGGGACTGGGCGCGCTCTGTGTCGTCGACACCGAGCGCGCGCTCAGGGGCGCGGACATCGCCGGCGCGCTCACGACCGAGGTCTCGATGGGGACGACCGCCGCCTGTGACCCGGCGATCCAGGACGTGCGCCCGCACTCGGGACAGGCCGCGAGCGCGCGCAACATCCGCACGCTCACCGTCGATTCGGAAATCGTCGAGTCCCATCGCAACTGCGATCGCGTCCAGGACGCCTACTCGATCCGCTGTCTCCCGCAGGTCCACGGCGCGGCGCGCGACGCGGTTTCCCACCTGCGTGAGGCCGTCGAAACTGAATTGAATAGCGCGACCGACAATCCACTTGTCTTCGCAGGCGAATCCGTCGACGACCGTGCGAGCGGTACCGAGAATGTGGGCGTGCTCTCGGGCGGCAACTTCCACGGGGCACCGCTCGCGCTGCGGCTGGATTACGCCACGAACGCGCTCGCCGACCTCGCCGCCATCGCCGAGCGCCGGGTCGACCGGCTGCTCAATCCGAATCTCCAGGAGGAGCATCTCCCGCCCTTCCTCACGCCAGACAGCGGCGTTCAATCGGGCTACATGATCGCCCAGTACAGCGCCGCCGCGCTCGTCAACGAGAACCGTTCGTTGGGGTCGCCCTCGACGGACAACACGCCCGTGAGCGGCGGCCAGGAGGACCACGTGAGCATGAGCGCCCAGAGCGCGCTTAACGCCCGCACTGCGGTCGAAAACACGCTGACGGTGGTGGGTGTCGAACTGCTCTGTGGCGCGCAGGCGATGGAGTTCGTCGACGACGATCTCGATCCCGGAGCGGGCACCGGCGCAGCCTATGACGCGATCCGCGAACACGTGCCGCCGCTCGATGCGGATCGGCCGCTCCACGGCGATATCGAGATCGCGACGGAGCTGGTGGCCACCGGTCGGCTCGAAGCCGAGGTTGAGAAGGTAGCCAACGAAACAATCGTCTAATTGCAGGAGTAGCCAGACGCATCCTCACTCGCCGGATTCATCTTGCTGATCCGCTTCTTGGAACGCGCTGGTCATCTGGTCGGCGAGTTCGCCGGCTTCGATGTGCGAGTAGTGCTCGCGGACGACTTCCTCGGAGTTATCAAGCGCACGGGCGGCGGCCGCGTGCCCTGACGTACGGACGAGAACCTCGCCAGCACCGCGCCGGGCACCATGAGGCATCAGGTATTCTTCGTCTTCGTCGAGTTTGATACCCGCTTCCTCACAGAGGCGCTTGAGGATCTGTCGTCCTGCGTCGGTCGTTATCGACGGCGGTTCGATGTCGTACTGAATACAGACTTCGATCAACGAGCGGTCGGCGCGCATTTCTTCGATCTCTGTGTCGGTGTAGCCACGCCGATCCAGCTCGTCCATCACCCGCTTCGAGAGCGTTGGACGATGAAACGAGGGAAAGACTGGCCAGCTCTCGCTGGGTGCGTCGAGGACTTTCCGATACATCTGGAGCGGGTGAATCACCGGACTGGGAAGACCTCGGTCGTCGAGACGCTGCTTTTTGGCGAACACTGTCGCGTAGCGGTCTTCGAGATGGACGTCGTCCCAGCGAAGCCCCTGACGTCGCTCGTCACTCCGATCTCGTAGTATCTCTGCACCTCGCACGCCGGAGTACGAGAGGAAGTAGACCAGAGCGCGGTCACGACAGGCTTTGATCGCGGCTTCTTGATCCTCACCGATGTCGTCGATTGCAGTGCTGGCCTGTTCGTCGACAAACGCGGTGAGCTGCTGGCGGTCCTCGGCGGACCACGCTTGCTGATCGCCGCTCTTGTGGCTACCGTCGTCGGGAATGGGTTCGGTGGCGTTGCGCCGCTGAGCGACGTTCTCGGCGAGATGTCCCTCACGGACGGCCCAGCCGCAGAACGCCGAGATATACGCGTAGTAGGTGCGTACTGTGCCTGCGGTCCAGCCTTGACGGGTGAGGTGACGGGCGTACTCGCGAAGGTGGCCCGAGTCCAACTCGTCGAATGATGTCGGACTGGCTGCGTGGCCGGTGAGGAAGCCGACGAATCGGTCGAGCTCTCGACTCGCGTCCTCCCGATAGTTGCCGCTCTCGCCGCCCTTTCCTTTGCCTTTGTCTGTCAGGAAATCCCCGATGACTGCATCGACGCGCACCACGCTACGCGCCTCCGCTGCGTTCGCTGGTTCGATCACTGTTTTCGGGACGAGTAACCGTGATTCCGAGTCGTGGCATTGTGTTCGCTGTGGCAGAGGGCGGGACTTCGGATAAATCTACGTGTGCTTATTGGACTAAGCACGAGTAAACACCAAAATCGCTAATTCCGCCGATTCCAGCCATCTCAGACGGTTCAAGCCCAGCATTAGCGATTATACACTATATAGTGGTTTATCGAAACTCAGCCAACCGACAGGCTTATTCCAGATTGTATATAATCTGTAAACACGGAACTCACCCATGTCACAAACCGCTTCATCGCAGGAAGGAGAAATCGTTCGGGACTTCCTCTCGATTGCCGACCTCCTTGAACAGCCTCAACTTGCCCGCATCTATACCTATCTCTACCACGAGGGTGAGGCGACCGTCGGTGAGCTTATCGACGCGCTCGATCTCCCACAGGGAACTGCCTACACCTACGTAAACCAGCTTACCGATACTGGCGTCCTCGCCTCTACTATAGACACCTCTCCCCAGCGGTACGCAGCCGTCGAGATCGACCTCACCCTGACTATTGACGGTGATCGCGAGTACACTATATCACCCGCTCTCGTCGCTGCAGTCGCCCGACGGGCGACTGACGACACCATCGATTCGTATATCGACCGTCACGGCGTGCACGGCCTCGCAACCGCGCTCACCCACACTATCGCTCGTGAACAGGGCGAGACAACCCATCGCCTCGTGGCCGACGATCTGGGTATTACCGAACTCGAAGCCGAAGTGATTCTTCAGGCGCTTCGACCGATCGTTCGCGAGCATTTCTCGCTCGAAAACTCCGGTGCGTCACTGGCGGACGTAGTTGACGCCGAAAATCTTGATGTGTGAGTGCGATTCACATTGCGGACACGGGCTTTTTCGTCGCACTCGGAGATTCATCGAACGAACGCTATCAGCGAGTTCGGACCTTCGCCAAGCGCAACGAGATCACCTTTCTCGTCCCAAGACGTATCTACGGGGAATTGATTGGAACTGAAGATGAAGAGATCGACGAAACGGAAGCGATTCCAATCGATGTCGCCATCGACGACGGCTGGGTTCGCGTTGCCGATCCGCTGGAGTATACGAATCCAATAGTTTCGAAGACGATGGACGGCATCCAGCGCTACATCGCAAACGCCGACGAACGGTCGGCCGACGAAATCGAACGTGCTGACCCAGCGCTCGGCGCGCTTGCTGTACAAGCGCTCAGCTCGGGGAAGACGGCCCATGCCTACATCTACACGACCGATATCGCTGCCGGTGAAGGGGCAGAGACTATCCTCGCAAGTGAGGGGTACGACGACGCTGTGACGTTCGTCAACGGCTTTCGGTTTATTGATGATCTCCTCGAAAAAGGTTGATTCGAAAGTGCGTGTGGTTCGTCGAGAAATCAGATCTCCGTCTACTGGTCGCAGTCAGCGATCTGTGCTTCATACTTTCCCACCTACGCCGTAGCGGGGGTATGGTAGCGAGCCCCGAAGCGCAGTTACGCGATGGTATATGCGATTGTGGTGCAGTCAGCGATCCGTGGGAATAGAGTGCTGAAGTGTCGTCAGCTACGGCGCGTGAGGGTCGTCGGAATCGGCCAGCGGCGGCTCACCGCCCCCGATGTTGAACTCGGTCTCACAGTTGAGACAGCGATACTCCGAATCCCCGTCCGCGCCTGCGGCGGGGAGGGTCTCGACGTTCTCGGATTCACAGCTGGGACAGGCAACCGTCGCGGTCATATCGTCGGGTGTGTCGCGCATGGTGTTTTCACACTAGTTTAATGGCCATCGGCCCAGCGCTGGGGTCGAACTCATTGCTACAGTCTCGGCAGTGATACTGAAGCCCGCGCGCGGCAATCTGGACGGTATTCGGTGAGTCACAAGTCGGGCACGCGACTGTGTTCTTGTTCGCGTTGGCTGTATCGTTCATGGTGGCTCACCTCACCGAATATTTGAGTGGAAATGTTGTAAGTCTCGTGGCCGCGCCGACAGTCCTCCGTAATGAACTACTCCACCCTTTTGTTATAGGCGGTGGTGCAGAAGTCTTCACAAGGAATACGGTAGGACGGATCTGATGTGTCCAGCAAGTCCGTCCTACCGGATAATGCGACGGTCGAACAGGTTTTCAAAGCATTGGAGACCGAGACGG
>NZ_JBNTJU010000041.1:0-15559 GCF_051195015.1 Halococcus sp. AFM35 | reverse complement strand
ACAGAAGATCTGTGATTGGCAGCATCGTCCGCTACCCTCGCCTACAACGCGGCGCTACTTAACGTGCAAAGCTGAGTACCACATGGAAGATGTCCTTGCACTTTACTTCGAACGGCTCAATTGAATCCGCGAAGATCTGCGGTACTCATGCTTCTATCGCCTGTTCGACGTTGTGAACCCCCGCTATGAGCGCAATTTCGCGGAACTGGCGAAACCAGTCACCCGTTCGCACGGCGGAGCCGTGTGAGCGCTTGATCGAGGAATTCACGGTCTCAGTCATCGACCGCTGGTGATAGCGTTCATCGTCGATTCGCGCGTTGTGGGCATGATCGTACGGTGCAAACACGCGGTGTCTGATGAGCGGTCGGACACCGACCGCTCGAAGAGCTTCGCGGAAGCTCATGTCGTCGTAGCCCTTGTCAGCGGCGAGGCTTCGAAGGTCGCCTGCGTTCCGCAGGGCGACCTTCGGACCGATTCGCATCCCACTCGGCCACTTCGTGCTGCAGTGGAGGTCTAAGATCGCTCCTTCGGCGGTGTCAATCAGAAACGTCGCCTGAATCGTCCGTATAGAGCGTCCTGTACGCTTGAGGTAGTGGGCTGATGCCTGCCGGCGGTCGAAGTAGGTGGCATCGATTGCGGCGTGGCCGTTCTGATCCAGCAGCTCCGCCGAGCGGCGGAGCAGCTGTCGCCACACGCTCATCGGCGTCCGCTTGAACACCTTGCACAGCGTCGAAGGCGCGGGGAACTTCCCGCGCCGGAGACCGAGAATGAAGCGGATTCGCTCCATTTCTTCGGCCCAGTCAATGATCTCCTCGTACTCAGCGTCCATGTGTTCGCGGAGGTAGAGCAAAACAGCGTGCTTCCAGCCGGCAAACCCGTTACCGGCTGGATCGCTGAGCTGGATGAGCGCCGCGTCAGTAAGCTTTTGAGCGAGTGAAGCTACCTGCTTCACGAAGCGGAAGAGTGTCTTCTCCATAACCGTACTCTCCCGCTTCAGCACACTGGTTCTGACGACCTATCCCGCTGCCCTCTGTGGATTCAACTGAGCCCTTCGAACCATACGATCCAGACCAGCCTCTCGTTTGTTTTGACGAGCATCCCAAACAGCTACTCAAGCAGGTCGAGCAACCGCGCCCGGCCGAGCCGGGTACGGTTGCCCGCGAAGACTATCAGTACGAACGAAACGGTTCCAAGAATCTGTTTCTGGCAGCTGAACCGCTCGCCGCTGGCGAGCGGTCAGGGTTAAAGATCGCCGAACCACCGAAGATTAGGTACACTTCATCCAGCACCTCGTCGATCAGCACTACCCGGATGCGGATTGCATCCGGGGGTGCTGGACAACCTCAACACGCACAATCCGGCAGCCTTCTACGAGTATTTCGAGCCAACCGAAGCGCGTCGCTTGCTCAATCCAGCAAGGAGCTCCGAAAGCACGTCCGCGACCCGCTCCCGGGGACATCGGGAGCGGTCGCTCGAACGGATCACCACTACGAACGCAACGGGAAACGAATGCTTCACGTGGCTACTGAACCGTTGACCGGCCGGTGCCACCTCCATGTGACCGAACGCCAACGGACGTGTGAGTGGCTCGACTGCATGGTTGCGATTGCTAGCGACTACCCGGATGCAGTCCGCATCCGGGTAGTCTTGGACAATCTCAGCACCCACAATCCGCTGCATTCTACCGCTTCTTCCCGCCTGAAAAAGCACGCGAGTATCTTGATCGATTCGAGTTTTACTACACGCCCACACACGGAAGTTGGCTGAATATGGCCGAACTGGTCTGGAGCACGCTTCAGACACAGTGTCTCAATCGCCGTATTCCGGACGCAGCGACCCTCCGGTCGGAGGTCGCTGCGTGGGAAACCGAACGAAACGAGATGGATGTCACGATCAACTGGCAATTCACAAATGAGGACGCTCGAACGAAGCTACACCGTCTCTATCCGACGATCGAGGAGGTGGAGAGCTAGTCATTCCACGGTTGGGACAGTACTTAGTGGACCATCCAGTAAATCCGTACCCAGTAGCAGGCCCCGTGTGACCACCGCTACCGGAGGTAGACTTGTGCAGCGGTGTCGAAGCAGGCTTCTGGAGATCCACCGAACGAGCCGTCGAGGGAAATCGACGGCTCGTACCGCTCGTCACTGTATTTGTAGAAGGCGAATTCCCATGAGTCAAGATCGCCTATCCACGTTAGACGGCAGAGTTTCGTCGGTGTCTGTTGGATCCGTTCTTGCTCTTCTTCGGATGCATCAGGCCGAATCCATGGATTCCTCTCGAAGGCGTCGATGTAGGCATAGTCGCCGCGGAAGCGAACGTCTACACGCGCGCACCGCTCACCCCACGCGGTGCGCGCGTGGGTCTCAAGGCGATCGGTGAGCGTCCGGCGAACTGGCTCTGGAATCGGGGCCATACTACTCAGACGCTTCCAGCGAGCTTTACGCTATTGCTGGCAGCTTCGCAAGCAACCGCTCCAAATCACCTGTCGTGTAGGTCCACTCGAACGGCTCTGGAACCGCGTTCCAGAGCACTTCGAATCCCGCGATCTGGTGCATCAATTCCACGATCGACTCGAAGCTCCCACCAGTCAACGCTTTCCGAGTTAGTACTGAGAAGTAGAGTTCAATCTGATTCAGCCACGAGGCTCCCTTCGGCAGATGCACTCCTTCGACGTTGTCATACTGCTTTTTCAGGCAGCCAGTGAACGTGTTTGGGTGATGCGCAGTCCCGTTGTCGAGGATCCAGAACACCCGATCTGCTCGACGGCAGATCGGGTGGTTCATCACGTCTTCGACGAGTCGCTCGAAATTCGCTCGGGTGTTCCGTGTCACACACCGACCATAGACTTCTCCTGTACCGACGATGAGAGCCGCTTGATACGTACAGCCACCGTGGCGATCGTATTCATGCTCGACGTGCAACGGTGTGCCCGGTCCCGGCGGACTGCGGTGCCGGGACCGGGCTTTGATCGCTGTCTTTTCGTCAGCACAGATGACTACGTCTCCGTCAGTTAGATCTTCGCCGTTCCACGTTCCGTTGTACAGATCGAGGACAGGCGCAGCTTTCTGGGCAAACTCCGGATCTCGTGGTGTCTTCCACGAGGTCCACGTCCACGGTTTGATCGCCGCGTGCTTGAGCCAGGCGGCGATCGTTGATGGTGAGGGACAGAGATCGATCTCAGAAACAGCGACCATGTGAATATCGGTGATGCTCAATCGGGAGAGGGGAAGATCGTGTTTGACCGGGAGTTCACAAGCGAGAGCGGTGATGTGCGCACGGACAGTATCACCGTAGATGGGCGGTCGGCCGGGCCGGGGCGCGTCCGCGAGCCCGGCCCGGCCAGCCTCAGCAAAGCGTCCGCGCCACTTGCGGACGGTTTTCCTCGTGCAGGCGAGTTCCTCCGCGATTTCAGTATTAGCGGCTCCCGCAGCTGCAAGGAGAACAATACGCGTACGGAACACATCCCGTTGTGGGCTGGTTGCTTTGCGTATGACCGCTTCAAGATCGTCTCGATCTTGAAGCGGTCAGGGTGATTGTGACGGGGTGAGGTCCGGGCGACATGATATACATTCTCCACAGAGAACACCCATACAGAGGGGTTGAGAGGAGATAACGATTGCAGTTCTATCTGGGTACGGATTTACTGGATGGTCCACTTAGCAGGCTTTCATACCATCAGTGCCCTCCAGATTGACAGATGAGAAATTGATGAATCAAGAATGGAGGAATCTTTCTAACCCGACGAGCCGGTCAGCAACGACAATAGCGATGATAGCAATTATAACGTAAATACTGGAGATGGCTGCAATTTGTGGACTAATGTTACCACGGATTGAACTATAGATGGCAACTGGCAACGTGGTTGTCTGGTTTGTAGTGATAATAAGACTCACGATGAATTCGTTGAGAGCAAGCAAGAACATCAAGAAACTTCCTGAGATAACCCCTGGCATCAGCGATGGAAGTGTCACATGAAAGAATGTCTGGAGTTCCTCGGCTCCAAGACTCTGTGCAGCATTCTCAAGCGTTGGATCGAAAGCGTTGACACTAGAAGAGACACTCCATATCATGAAGGGAGAGTTAAAGAGAGTCAGCGCTAATCCTACTGCCCAAAGGTCTCCGATCCATCCAAGACGGCCAAATAGAATAAGTAGAATGAATCCTGTGACGACCGGGGGAATCGTGAATGGTAGTAATAAGTAGAGTTGGAACCCGTTTTTAAATCGAATATCGTATCGATTTAACCCAATGCCAGTAAGGATACCAATTGGTATCCCAAGCACAATGCAAATAGTAGCCACGATTAAACTATGGACAAATGCTGTCATGTATGTTGATTCTGATATTAGTGAGAGATACCACTCGAATGTGAACGATGTCGGGGGGAATGTAATAACTTGGCCCGTCCCAAACGAAACTAAAAGAATAATTAGTGAAGGTAGCAGAAGGAAGATAGTCTCCAACAAAGCGAATGCAAAGAGGTAGGGATGGTCAGTATTTACTCGTTGAAATAGAGAGTGAGCACTACTCATGTTGTATCCTCCGCACCAAGAGTTCCTGTACCATAGATCTTGAATACCCCGAACACAATGATAGATGCGATGGCAGTGAGCACGATACTTAGAACAGCTGCAAGTGGATAATTAAGAGTAGTGAATATCTTTTGGTACATGAAAGTGGCTGCAAATGATACGGTCCCTCCACCTAGGAGCTTCGGGATAGAATAATTAGCCATTGTGAGGGTGAAAACTATTATAGTTGCCGAGGTTATTCCAGGTCTTGCTAAAGGTAATACAATATAACGGAACGTCCGCCATGAATCTGCGCCACAGTTCTTCGCAGCTCGCTCAAGATCACGATCGATGCTGGCCATCGCTGGTGTAAGCATCAAAACCGCAAACGGGAGCATGTACTGCACAAGACCGATGATCACTGCGAAACTTGTCCCAATATAATTCTGCGGACCGAGACCAATACTTGTGAATAGCCAGTTTATCAGTCCCCCCTGGCCAAGAATAATGAGCCACCCATACGCTCGGATGATGACACCTGAGAAGAACGGAACAAATAAACCAAACAATAGGAGTTGGCGGACAAGTGTGCGTTCGGTACGGACAACAAGGTATGCATATGGGATTGCAAGAACGACTGAGAAAAGAGTGACTCCCACCGAGTAAAGTGTCGTCCGAAAGTATATTTGGTGAAGAGCTGAGGTCTGAAAGAAACGCTCCCAATTATTGAGTGTATACTCGTAGACAAACACTTCAACAGGATCATATGTAAGGAAGCTGTACCAAGTGAGGAGAGCGAAGCCGACAGCAAGGAATCCGACTAGCAATACGCCAGGAGAAATGAGTGCGTACCCAAAACGTGAGGAGCGTTCTGTAGAATCAAATGGAAACCGCTCCTTGAAAGCGATAGCACGGTCCATCATATTCCACTGCAGTTGGAATTTCGCCTGCCGCAACCTATCACGAACACTCATACTCATTTTTTCATTATCTGGTTGAATTGGCTAAACCAGTAAGAACTGTTTTCTACATAATTGGCCGGCTTGACAGTGATCAGGTTGTTAAACTGTTTCTGGGTGGTCGGAAACGCTGTTTGCTTCGCCATTGACTGTGGAATATTTGCGTTTGGATTCAGCGGTGCAACACCAAGCTTGCGCCCCCACTCACCGATATTCTCTTTTCTAATGGCGTAGTCTATGAATTTCTGTCCCCAATAGGTATATTTATCCTGTTGGTTTTTTGGAATCCACATCGCATCGCGCTTGGCAACGGCTCCTTCTTCTGGTACTAGGTAGTCGACAGGTGCGCCCTGCTTTTTCACATTATATGCATTGGAAACAATAAGCGCAGCCATTGATATTTCACCTGTACGAAGGTTTTGTGTGAGTTGTGTATCGTCACCTATGACTCCAACATTCGGTTTTAATTTCCGATATCTATTCCAGACTTCTGTCATATCTCCATCGAGTTTTTCATCAACAAGTTTAGCGACGACTGGTGTTGTACCAGTCCCATTCTGGTATAATCCAATGCTGTTTTTCCACTTATCGCTCCAAAGATCTGTCCAAGAAGATGGCGAGGAGGATAAGATATTGGTATTATATGAAAGAGTGTATACATACGAATAAAGACTCGTGAACGGCCACGCCATATCTCCAGTATTTGGCTTGGCTGGAGGGAGCAACTGACTGAGGTGTGTAACGACCTTCGGATCAAGAGGTGACATCAGGCCAGCTTGGAATGATTTATAGGTCAGTGGGGTAGTGGACCAATTAACGTTGACTGGCGGCGTGCGGTCCTGCCGCAGAGCCGTCCGAATCTTACCTTGCATCACCTCCTCGCTGCTGTTATCGAACCCAATGTCAATTCCGGTTTTATTTGTGAAGGGCTTGGCAACTGCATTTTTCAATGACTTTTGCCATGACCCGCCCCACGCCCGGACTGTGAGTTTGTCGGGTTTCGACGGCACGGACGATGACGTTGATCCATTTCCGTTGCTGCTGCCACTACCATTACCACCACCGCCACCGCTGCCGCTTAGACATCCTGCGATTGTTACCGTCGAAGCAGTCCCAGTAGCGGCGAGGAACTGTCGCCGTGAGATGCCCTTCAACGTAGTGCCTGTATTGGTATCTCGTGCCATGGATTTTCCAGGGATTGTAAGGCAATAGAAGATTGGCCTCCACATGGCGGTATATTTAGTCACTCGGCTTTGCACGTTGAAGTAGGAGCGTGACGTAGGCGGTGAGGAAGACGAATGATGCCGATCACGGACTTTCTGTCGTGCACGCGTGTGTTCGACGAGTTCGAGTCGTTATCACCAGAGCAACCTCACCATGCGAAAACCTACGCCACAGGTCTTGTTGCCGGACGCAACAAGACCGTGGCTGGCATCGCACGCCAAGTTCTTCCAGCCAAGAGCAAACGCGCTCTCAACACACTCGTTATCGCTTAAGGATTCGTCCGGACCAGCAGGCGCTACTGTCCCGCGCGTCAGCCGGAAATCATGGATCGATGGCTCAATATTCTCGGCCAAGAACTCCGATATCTGCTCCCACCACGGTCGGTGCGCGAGCACGCTCGCGCTACCGACCTCGTTGAACGTGACCGATTCATCGATGCCTTCCCATTTTTCTGGTCGTTCGCAGTCGGTACTACCCAATCTAACGGGTCTCTCGCTGCTGTTCAAGACCTCTACGAGGCTTTCACCAGCGACTCCGTTGCGTACTCATCCATCCAGCAGTGGGTTACAGCTGATCTCGTCGAGCTACTTGCAGACATCTGCGGCTACATCAGCGTCGAGTTTGGACGGACAGAGTCGGCGCTTGAAGGCCGCTTCGAACGCTTCCGAGATGTCTTCATCTCGGATGGGACCATCTGTACGCTCTCGGCGGAATCCTTCGATAAGTTTCCCGGATTGAGCGACGATCACGCTGGAGCGAAGCTCCACGTGATCGAGTCACTTGCCTCGCGGGCTCCGGTCTTCTCATCGATTACCGACGCTCGAACCCAGGAAACCACGCAACTTCAGATCGGTGATTGGGTCGAAGATTCCCTGGTCCTGTTCGATCTCGGCTACCTCGACTACGCGCGATTAGCACGGATTGACCGCAATGGCGGCTGGTTCGTGAGCCGACTCAACGTCGACGCCAACCCCGAAATCATCAATGAACTTCGGACCTGGTGTGGTGATACGATCGATCTGGAGGGCACGCACCTCCAGGAGGTGCTGCCCGACCTTTATCGGCAGATCATCGATGCCACGGGGATGGTCGGTGCGGATCAGAACGATCCGCACCTTCCGTACGATGTCCGAGTCGTCGGCGTCCGCCATGAAGACGACGAGGACGATCAGCGAACGGAGGAAGTCGAGGCCGATCACGACTACCACCTGTATGCGACGAATCTTCCAGCAGACGCGTTCGCGCCGCGAGAATTCGCGGCGCTGTACAGCAACCGCTGGAGCGTCGAAACGGTCATTGATGAACTGAAGTCGGTGTTCGAGTTGGACGAGATGTTGGTGCGACGGGAGGCAGCGGTGGAGTGTTTCATGATGGCAGCGCTGTTGATGGTGCTGGTGAGCCGGTATCTGTTGCGGCGGGTACGAGCACGGCTCGGACCCGCCTCACAGCGATCAGTAGAGGAAGAAGACCGAATCGAGCCGGTGAGATTTTCCAAGCGAATCCAGCTGTTCAGCGGTGATTTACTACGGATATTGGCTGAACAGCTCGGGTATGGGTGGGACGGTGTCGGGTTCGTGATCATCGAAGGAGCGATCGATCCGAACGTGGATCGCCACGCGCTCACGGAGCGAGTGGCTCACGGAAGCGTTGATCCGAACCTGCGAAACGCGGGTGAACTGGCGACGATCCGGCCCGGCTGACGGTCGTCAGCCGAGCCGGGGAAGCTTCGCGCTGAGTGGCAACGCTCTCGATTCGGCGCGTTTCTGAACGGAACCCGACTTGAGGTCAGTTGACTCCAGCAATATCGATCTCAACTCGTCTCTCGTTCTCCGTCTTTGAGAAATTCCACAGCGATCAGCAGGCCAGATTCTGCACAGAACGCTCATTCTGACCTAAAGCGATAACCAGTGCTCTCAACAAGTTTCTCACTGAGTACGACTGGGACAAAGAACAATTCAACCACGAACGCCTTGACGAACTCCAAAAACACGGTGAGACACGCTGGTCACAGGACGGCTACATCGTCCTTGACGACACGATTACCGAGAAAGCCGGGGACGAAGCCCCCGGCATCGGTCGTTTCTACGATCACGCCGAAGGTGACACTGTTCAGGGTCAAGATATCGTCTACGCCTTCTACGCCGACGACAAAACCGCTTATCCGCTCACTTTCCGCCTCTACGAACAGCAGGACGAAGATGACGAAGACCACGATACGAAGTACGATCTCGCCCGCGAGATCGTCACCGAACTTGAAGAAGAGATAGGTGTCCGTAGGAACACCTACCTCTTCGATTCGTGGTTCGCTCACAGCTCCGAACTCTCCGAACACATCGAATCCTACGGCAAGAATTGGATCGGTCCGCTCCGGAGCAATCGGCAGGTTACCTACGCTGGCGACCAGATCCGCGTCGATGCGCTTGCCGAGCGCATCGACACGACCGAACGCATCATCGACGATGACACCTACCACATTTGGACGAAGAAGCTTCCCGTCTCCCAACTGGGAGACGTGAAGCTGGTCATCGCCGAGAAAGAAACCGACGAAGACGATGAGGAGAACCCAATCAAGTACCTCGTCACGAACAAGATCGACGCACCGACCGAACACGTGATTCGCTCGTACGCGATGCGCTGGCACATCGAGACGTTCTTCGAGGACTCGAAGCAGAATCTCGGCTTGGGAGACTGCGAGATGCAGACCGACGAAGGTGCCAGTCGTAGTGACTAGGGAAAGTTATGGGCATAGGATGAGATGCCGACGCAATGAATGGAGATCGACGAAAGAAGATCGTTCGGCATCTGAGCGAAGAAGATCTTAATCGGTTGTTAGCTGGATCAGATAGTGAAAAAGTCAGCCAACGGCTGACATTCGTTAAGAGACTCTACAAAGGAGCAACACTCGAAGACGCTGCCGACGATGTCGGCAAGTCTGCCTCAACCGGCAGTCGCTGGGCACGCCGGTGGAACAAAGGCGGGCTTGGACTGCTTACTCCGAACTTCGGGGGCGGAAGGCCCCCGAAGCTCGATGAAGCCGAACAAGCACAACTTCTCGAACGGCTTCGAGACGGTCAACCATGGACATCTCAGGAGATACAGCACCTCCTCAACGAAGAATTCGACATCGAGTATCACCCGGTCTACCTCGGTGACTTCCTCGATAACCTCGGGTTATCGAGAGCCATTCCCCGTCCAAAGCGGCCTTCACGACCGGATGACGCCGAAGAAATCGTTGACGAGCGCGTCGGCGACGCGCTCGACAACGACGACACCAACGAACCACACAACAAACGAGACGGTGATGACGAGGAAGGTTGGGTCGTCGACGACGATATCTGTACGGATGGCGGCACCGTCCTCGGATTCTTCGACGCTTCCCATCCGCAACCGTTCGACAATTCTCAGCGACTGTGGTACGTCGATGATCCGCATCTTGAACGACCGCTGGTGAAGATTTTCGAACCAGCGGTCGGGTTCTACGCTCTCAATGGAGAGAGCGTGGTGAGCTTCCCAGAAGATCAGACGAAAGAACGGATCTGCGAGTGTCTTGAACGGATCCGCGAGCAGAATCCGGCGCAGCGGATTCTGCTCGTCTTGGACAATCACTTCTCGCACACGTGCGAGTACACGCGCAAGCGCGCGCATCAACTTGGAATCGATTTTATCTTCTTACCCACTGGCTCGCCGGATCTTAATCCGATCGAGCAGGTCTGGAAGAGCCTCAAATGGGTAGCCTCGCCGATGATCGTGGAGAACCAAGAGGAATTCTACGCTCTTATCACAAAATTGTTCAGTCAGCTCACCAACAGAATAAGCTTTGCCCAATTCTGGATCGATGAATTCCTCGACTCTCGTTTGCAATACTTATCTTAGGCACTACGTCACTGGCACCTTCTGATGCTGCCTACAGTCTCGTTCGTCTTGATCCTGAGTCGAGCGCCTTGGGGACGGTTCGCTCGAAGGCGTCATCGCTTCGAGCGAACCTCGAATATTCTCTGAAGGAAGCCGTGTACAACCTTCTTTCGTGGGTCCGAGACAACGATGATCGCAACCTCGATGATCTCATGAACGAGATCGACCACCTCTTCGTTCACTCAACAGCCGAGGCTAACGTGCAAAGCTGAGTTGTAGAACAAAGAGTAGTAGAGTTCAGAGAGATCAGCCATTTCGACATAGCGTTCGAAGAACACTTGAATCGAGCGTTCAGAGCCAGCACCGAAGCCAAACGCGAGGGTGTAGAACAGTGCGACGACGTCGAACTTGCGCTCTCGTTGGATGACGATTCGTTGCGCGAGCGCGCTCGCGCAACCCATCACCGGGAAACGTTCTTTGGATGCGATCAACAACGACCGAATCCGGTGGTTCGTAGGTCACACGTTCCACCGGGTCTCTCATTCCGGTAGCTCCGGCGGTCTCCAATCAGCGGACAGCGGCGGAATACAGCGCTAATCTAGAACACATGATCCCTATAGATCCTACCAGCGACGGCTCGCTTCTGATCTTGTGATCTGCCAATTCTGGTGTCGCCCGCTGGTTCCGCGCCCGCTCTTGAGTTGTACTCGCCGATTGGTTGATCTGATCGTTGCCGAACGATCGATTGAACGAGCATTCCTCATCCTGGAAATTCAATACCCGAATCGGAAATAGCAGTACCGTTTAAATAGATGCTCGTAATAGATTATGATTGACGATACTCATGTACGAAGCTACACTTCGCATCAACCACGAGAGTCCATATGCAACAATTACTGAGTCGCGAGATACTTATCTTGAAGTATGGTGTAACCAGTACTGCGATCTTATTCATATGAGTGGTTCTGATTTAGAAACGCCGACAGAAATTGTCAATCAAAAAGTCGGCATCTCAGAAATCACTTATAACGACGATGAAGCACTGATGATAACAGATGATTGTTTGCTTGAATTTCATGATAATTTGCTGGAAAAATACTTGAAACAAAATGATTGTTTATCGCTTCCGCCGCTCACGTATACTGATAAGACATTGCTTACACGTGTGATCTCATTAACTGAAGAACATCTTACAGCAGTCTACCATGATCTAAGCAATGATTATCAGGTGGAAGTTGAAGCGAAACGCGAGATCGAATCCGTCGTTCCTGATGTCCCACTATTGATGTTAGATTCGATGTTCCCTGAACTTTCTGACAGACAACAACAGTCGCTCAAAACAGCCATTGAGGCGGGATATTACGATATCCCACGCGGTACTACTACCGAGGAAATGGCGACCAAGCTAGGAATCACTCGGCGGACATTTGAAGAACATCTTCGACGAGCGGAAAACAAGATAATAAAAGACGTTGTCAACCATCTACTGGTATGAATTTAAAAACCCCTCCGATCGGAGGTGGAGCTTTTGTTTGGGTGAACTACAATGTACGACTACAATGGCCTCCCAACAGTTTAGCGAGCAAAATCAGTCCAGTTCGGATGGCTCCGCTATTCGTCTTGACGGCGTCACAAAAACGTATGGGGCGCTGCGAGCAACCGATGACGTATCGATACCAATTCAAGACGGCGAGTTCCTCACTATACTCGGTCCAAGTGGGGCTGGGAAGACAACACTGCTGCATATGATTGCCGGATTTGAACAGCCAACGGAAGGCGAGATATATATTCATGGACAAGCAATTTCTGATGAGCCACCATACGAAAGAGACATTGGGTTGGTCTTTCAGAGTTTAGCGTTGTTCCCCCATATGACGGTTAAGGACAATATTGCATTCCCGCTAAAGATGCGACGTGAGAATTTGACGGACATCGATGAGCAGGTCCACGAGACCCTCGAATTGGTACGCTTGCCGACGGAATATGCCGACAAGCCGGTCGATGATCTCTCAGGAGGTCAACAGCAGCGTGTCGCACTAGCCCGTGCGGTGGTCTACGAACCAACACTGCTTCTGCTTGACGAACCTCTGAGTTCCCTTGATAAGAAACTTCGTGAAGAGATGCGGGCTGAGTTAACTCGTATTCACGACGAGACAGAACTCACTGTTGTGCACGTCACACACAACCAAACTGAGGCGCTCTCAATGGCAGACCGTATTGCCGTGATCAATGACGGTGAACTAGAGCAGCTCGATCCAGTCCATAAAATATACACTGAGCCTACCACCCCATTCGTTGCGGAGTTTATTGGTAATACGACAATGTTACACGGAACAGTATCGTCAGTTGATGATAATCGTGCGGTCGCATCTATTGGTAGCGGATCGGTACGCATCTCTAACAAGTCGTTTGCTGCCGGTGACCAGGTAACCGTAGGCCTCCGTGCTGAAATGGTAGATATCGGTGATCACGTATCAGCGACAAACAGTTACGAAGCAAATGTTGAGCAAGTCTCCTTCGAGGGCGACCGTACAGAATATTACGTCGCGGTGAAGTCGTTTGATACAACGCTTCGTGTAACCGATCAAGGCTCTGAGGCCGACCGTGTCTTTTCACGCGGCGATGATGTCACTGTCGGCTGGGAGGTCGAAAGTGCCTTCATCTACGAACACTGATGGATGTCAGCGGCCGTCAACCGCCTGCTCGAATCGGTCCATTGCTTTCTCGATAGTCGCCTCATCGGTTGCATACGAAAAGCGAATATGTCCCTCACCTGTGTCGCCGAAAACCGATCCCGGAATCGCTGCGACTTGCGCTTCGTCAAGAAGTGTCTCCACGAATGCGCGACTGTCGCTTGAAATATCTGAAATATCTGCGAATACATAAAACGCGCCACGCGGTCGGCCGGGTTTGACGCCAGAGATAGCCTCAAGTCGTTCGAGGATCAATTCTCGCCGGTCAGTGAACACGTCATGGATATCGTTGACGACTGTTCGGTTATCTAACGCTGCCATTGCGGCGATTTGAGCAGGCTCGGGGACACATGAGATGGTATGTTCTTGTAGAACCCGCATTGCGGAGACGACCGATTCCGGTCCGCTCACGTAGCCGATACGCCATCCAGTCATGGCATAAGATTTCGAGAAACTATGGACAGTCACACAGCGCTCGAATATCGATTCATTGCTTGCAAGTGAGTAGTGGACTGCGTCGTCATAGAGAAGATCCTCGTACGTCTCATCAACGACAGCCCAGAGATCTTCTTCAACAAGAACAGTACCGATGGCACGAAGTTGATTCGGCGGGATCACTGCTCCTGTAGGATTGTTCGGTGTGTTTAGGATAACACCGACCGTGTCCTCACTAGCAGCCGCCGCAAGCGCGTCAGAGTTGGGGACAAATCTGTCCGCGGCTGTTGTCGGTACTGGGATAAGCTCAGCACCGGCGCTTACAAGATGTCCGTGGTAGTTTGGCCAGTAAGGTTCTGGGACGAGTACCTCGTCACCTGGGTCAAAAAGAACCTGCATCGCGGTAAACAGTGCGCCCATTGCACCAGGTGTGACCAGCAGTTCCTCATCTGGGTTAATGTTGATACCGTTCTCTGTCGCAAGCTTCTCTGCTAGTGCCGTCCGGAGGTCAGCACGACCGATCGTTGGCGTGTAACTACTTATCCCGTCGCCAATTGCGTCTCCAACAGTATTAGCGATGGGAGCCGCCGTCGTAAAGTCCGGCTCACCGATACTGAGATCAGCTAAGTTGTCATACTGCTGGGCCTTGTCAAATATTTCGCGGATACCCGACTGCGGCATTCGGGCCACGCGCGCGGCGAGGCCTGGCTGTCGAGACATACATCGTGATACGTCTCATTAAAGGGAAACAGTAGTGCCTCCATATGGTGCACAGTCTTAGAGCGCATTAGGATTAACGAGACCATCAGCTTCCTTACCGTGATAGACATCAACAGCTATTTCGGTGCCGCGGCGACGAAGTGTCGACTCTGAACGCGTCGAGTACCACGCAGCGTGGGGCGTGACGATGACATCGTCTCGGCCGAGGAGCGGATGGTCTGGTTTAGGGGGTTCTTGGGAAAGTACGTCGAGGCCAGCACCCCGTAAGCGATTATTGTCAAGTGCATCTACCAGCGCGTCCTCGTCTACTATGGCACCGCGAGAGGTGTTCACGAGGATTGCTTCATCGTCGAGATAATCGAACGCGTCAGCATCGAGCATTTCCTGCGTATCTTCAGTCAGTGGCGTATTTACCGACAATACATCTGCCTGGCTAAGAAGACCTTCGAAATCAACAGGCGTGGCATTATGTGAACGTATTTTGTCATTGTCAAGATACGGGTCGTGTGCACAAACGTCGAATCCAAGAGCACGAGCTTTCTCGGCGGCCGCCTTTGCCTTATTGCCGAACGCGAGAAAGCCGAACATGAGTTCGTCCGGAGGTCGAACCGGTGCAGCAATATCCCACTCCCAATTTTCATTGGTGGTCGAGGCATCATATTGCGGTAGTCCACGAACAAGTGCCAACGCCAGTGAAATAATATGAGTGCCAACCTCATCATCACAGTAGGCTGGCACGCGCGTTATGCGGATGCCTCGCTCGGTAGCTGCCTCGATATCAATGCCATCAATGCCTGTCGCATAACGAGTGATGACTGAACAGCCAGTAGCGTCCATGCTCTCAGCAGAAACGCCGGTGTAGTGTGAAAGTAAGATATCAGCTTCGTTGACGGCCACTGGAATCTCTGACTCGGTACAATCGACTGCCCTAACGGCAACATCGCCAAGCAGCTCCTCGAAGTGAGTTCGCTCGGTCGAAACATCGCCGAACCAGTCCGGATCAAGCATTACTACCCGGGTTGTTTCCGTCATGACCGAACAAATCGTCTGTTTCGGATATATCTATAGCCTCCATATGAGTATTGGTAGGTGTTTAGCGGAACAGTCGAGTCGAAATCGTAGCTCTCAGGGAAGAGCAGGACGAACAGCCGCTAATCGTGCT
>NZ_JBNTJU010000040.1:0-16742 GCF_051195015.1 Halococcus sp. AFM35 | reverse complement strand
AAGAACCATTGTTCGATGCGACTATCTACTGCTCGCTGACCCGTCAGCGAGCGTAGGAAAGAGTTGCCAAGTCGAGCATTAATTTCTTTAGTTATTATTCTCGACGACATTAGAAACCGAACAGTCGGTGGATGACATGCCCGACGGGCGTGGATGATTCCCACCGAGTGAGTAGCATTCCATTTGTCGAGCACGACATCGAGCAGTACGAACGGTCCGAACACCGACTTTCGAGCAACACGAAACCACCATGAGTCAACAGTTCAGGGAACGGAGAGCGAGTGGTATCGACCAGCGTGACGAGCGTGCTGAGCCGAACCAGAGATGCGCTGAGTGCGGAACGGGTAGTCTGCGACGCGCGGCGGACGAGACGACTGTCTTCTGTGAGAACTGTGGGCTGGTTGTTGCGAGAACAGAGATTGCTCTCAAACCGGAACGACGACGAGTGAGGACAGCAGAGCGTCGGCAATCGGCCATCGATACGCCGCTCGGACGACAACACGACGATAGGCTCATGACGACAATCGACCCGCATGACATAGACGCGCATGGAGCAGTCCTCACTCCGAGAAAACGCCGACGAATGCGCCGGTTGCGCTACTGGCAGGAACGATTTCGGCTGATGAGTGGCGACACCCACAAATTCGCACTCGAAGTGACGCGGCTGAGCGACGACGCTCGCCGTTGTCGGTCGGCAGTTGTGACGTCTCGTTGAATGAAATCGACAGATGAGCGAGAGTCGGTCAGCTATCCGATTCTCGACTGGCGGCGACTCTTACCACGTTCGGATGGGCCGACGATTGGGTTCGAGACCCAGACGTGGCATCGACGGCGAGAGCCGTCGTGATTTCGATGTCAGTGAATGACACCACCACCGAGAGGAACGAATCAGCGCATGACGCCGCTACTGATCCACAGCCGCTGTTGGGGCTGACGCAGTTCCAACGCGACATGCTGTTCGTTGTTGCCCGCCTCGACGAGACGAATCCCAGTGGCGTTCGTATCAAGAATGAACTGCGTGAAGCTTACGGTGATGAAATCAACCACGGTCGTCTCTACCAGAATATCCGCGAGCTTGTCGATGAAGAGTTCATCGAGAAGCGTCCGGTCGATGGCCGGACGAACGCCTATAGAGTCAGCCCGTTGGCGCACAAGCGCTTGGAAGCTCACGCCGCGTGGGAGCAACGGTGCCTGCTCGATGGGAACGAGAGTGATACCACATGAATGAGAACACACGGCGTCAGTTCATGAAGATGAGCGGAGCGACGGCAGCCACCGCCATCAGCGTACCGGGTGTGGGAATCGCACAAAAGAGGTCATCGGACGCCGGCTGGACCGAGGCGAAATCACCGACCACGAAGACCCTCCACGGTGTCGTTGACACCGCCGAGGGACCGTTCGCGGTTGGCTCCGGTGGCGACGTGCTCGCTCGTCGGCAGAGCGGGTGGCAGAAGGTCGTGGAGTACGGCCCCATGGCGCGGAGCCGGCCACTGACCGCGGTCGACGTGACGAGCGACGGCAAGGCGATCTGGTTCGTGGGCGGGAGCGGCGTGATCGGCGAATACGACGTCGCCACCGAGACGCTTACGAACTACTCCGCGCCGAAGGGCAAGACCAGCACGTGGGAGGCGTGTTCCGTCGTCGGAAAGTCCGGCGAGAACGAGCGGCTCTACTTCGCCAACGGCTCGGGTGAGTTGCTGATCGGTGTGAGGCAGAAAAGCGGCGCGGTCAAATATCTGGACGTCCTCAAACCGGGGGGCGGCTCCACGATCCCGGCCATCGATTTCCGGTGCCGGAAGAAGGGTCACGTCTGCTCGACGAGCCAGTTCGTCGCCGAGTCGACCAACGGCGGCACGAAGTGGCAGCGCATCGGGATCGACTTCGCTGGCGGGGCCTTTTTCGACCTCGCCAGCGTCGGGCCGAAGGACGTGAACGTCGCCGGCGGCGGTGGCATCGTCTACCGCTACGACGGGTTCCGGTGGACGCCACACGTCATCGACCCCGGAAAACAGGCCATCCGGGGCATCGACCGCGACGGCGAAGCGGGTCTCGCGGCCGGTAGTGGTGGAAAGACCTACGAACGCCAGTCGACGGGTGAGTGGAAACGGTTCCAGACCCCAGTGTCGAAGAAACTCACCAGTATCGCTCGGGGGAAGACCCACGACGTGGCCGTCGGCTCCGGCGGCACCATCGTGGAGCGCAAGGTCAACCGCACGTCGTCGAGCCTTCCAGACACGGACAAGACGGTCAAACAATACACTACCGGTACCGTTGAGACGGTCTGAGAACGACCGTATCACTCTGACAAATCGAGGTGCGGAACAGGGATCGGAGTTTTGGGTAGGACGTTCGAGGTTGTCGACGGAGAACAGCGAGATACGCTCTCCTGAGCTTTCGATGGCGCACTCCCACTGATATCTCTCTCCCTCTCTCTATTTTCTCTATTTAATTGAATTATGTTTCTATCTTTTGTTATGATATTAAGGCCTTCGGGATCGTTGTGCCGAGTGCGATGGCGGATTACACACTCGACGTACGTGGGATGAGTTGCAGAGGCTGTGAACAGACCATTCGGTCCGAGCTCGCGGGTCTCTCGGGCATCGGCGATGCCGAGGCCGATGCTGACGCCGGCGAGGTCAGGGTTTACGGTGACCCAGCCACGGAGGCGCTCGCCCGGCAGACCGTCCTCGACGCCGGGTACGACCTCGCGGAGTAACGCCGACCGAGAACGATCACTCACAATTTCTTGCCAAACCAGCGATGAGCACCGATACCGGACTCACGGAACGATTCAGGCACAGGCTCGACCCGTTTGCAGTTTCACTCGACCGAACGACTGCCACTGTCGTAGCGATGGTCGGTCTCGATGTCGTCTGGTGGGTGATGCTGTACACCGGCGAGGTCCCGATGCCGGGGATGATGTGGCTCACGAAACAAGGGATTCCGATGGCTGCGCCCGGGGCAATGGAGCTCGGGGTCTTCCACGTCGGCACGCTCGACGCGTTCGTTGGCTACCTCACGATGTGGGGGGTGATGATGTGGGCGATGATGTATCCCGCGATGATGCGCTTCACCCGCGAGTACGCCGCCGCATACGAGGAGACAGCACTCGGAGCGGCGACCGCAGTGGCGGCGTTTCTCGCGAGCTATTGCATCGTATGGGCGCTTTCGGGCATGATTCCGCTCGGATTCAACGCGCTGTTGCCCGGCGGCATCCACGGATTCACGCGGGCATATACCCATCTCGTCATCGGCGGTGTCCTCGTTCTCACCGGTCTCTACCAGTTCTCGTCGTTCAAACAGACGCGTCTGCGTACGTGCTGCGCGCGCATCGAACCACACGACCATGGTATCGTGAAGGCCCTCGAAAGAGGGTTCATGCATGGGGGTAGCTGTGTGCTGGTCTGCCTCGGGCCGTTCTTCCTCGTCATGCCGTTTTTCGGTGAGATGAACTTCTTCTGGATGGCTATATTGACCGGCGTCGTCACTATCGAACGGTTGCCCGAGTGGGGCGAAGAGATTGCGACCGCTTTGGGTGTCGTTGCGCTCCTCGCCGGTCTCCTTGCTCTCGCTCTCCAGCCGTCGCTCCCGCTTACCTTCGTCGCGTGAACGCCGGGTGAGCGGCAAATACCGCTTTCCCGTTCTCATCCGTGTGGCTACCCCCCCCCCCGCTGACAGTGTAGACATGCAGTTAATTTTATCAGATAATATATTACTTTTTCAACCTCGATATCCTATATTCTAACTGTAGCTGGTCCGGACGACGGTCGGCGATGGCCCGGCCGGATGACTTCGGACCGCCACAGCCGTGGCTCCGATCAGATGTTATCAAACCGATGATTTTTGTCAGTACGTCTCAACCAAAGACCGTTGTACCGTTCTCCAAGCGAGGGCGCGCCGCTGCCCGCGACCATCGAAGTCCGGTAGCTCGCGCTGACGACCATGACGCACCGCCGACGGCAGACGACTCAGTGGCCGGCGCGGTACGCTCATCACTTATGACGCTCGGCTGGCGTCGACGTGTGAACTCCGACACCGGTATCGAGGCTGCGAATGCGGGCGTGTTTGCCGGAACGGCCGAGAACAGCCCCGAGGTTGGTCCCATTGGAACGAGGCTGATTCGATGACGGGTGGCATGATTCCCGGCGTGCTGTCCCGGCTGCTGGGGCAGTACCTACCGTCCATCCTCGTACTCATGATTGGTACGACACTCCTGTTTGCTCTGTTGGCGGTTCTCATCGGCGGAGACCGCCGCCAGCGCATCCAGCGTTGGGTCCTGCTCGAAGCGAATCGGTGGACGATTACCGGTATTCAGGTCGTTGCCGTGTTCGTCATCATGTTCGTCCTCGGAATCACACCACTGGTCCATACCGCCGAACGAACGTTCAGCACGACTATCTTCGGCGGGTTCACCTCTGGACTGCTGTCGCTGATTCCGATTGTGATATCGGTGAATCAGCTCACGATTTCCCAGTTGCTCGCCACGCCGGAGAAACTCCGCAACAAAATCGAAAGCGTCCAGAACTTCCGGACTGACATCGAAGAGCAACTTCCCGGGGTATCGGTGGCCCCGACGGACCCGGATGAGTTTCTCCGTGACGTGAACAGCCTCGTCGCCGAGCGCGCGACGGAGCTTCGTGACGCGGCCGCGGATGCCGACGAGGGCGACCCGAAAGCCGAGCACATTGTCGATTTCGCGGAGAAAATCCTCGCCGAAACCGACGAACTTGCCGATACGGTGGCGGAAACGGACCTCGCCATGCTCGAAGTGCTCATGCCGATTATGGACGACCAGCACTCCGAGAACATCAACACCGCGCGGCAAATCCGCGAGGAGCATCCGGAAGCCATCTCCCATCGGACGCGGACCGTCCTCGAAGAACTCGAAGATCTATTCGTCTCGATGGATATTATCCGACAGTATTTCAAGACCCTGTACATTCAGGAAGCGCTGTCGAATCTCTCGAAACTGATTGCATACACCGGGGCGGCATCGTTCGTCATCTCAATGGTTGCTGTAATGGTGTTCTCTGGAAAGAAACCCCTCCCAGTCAATCCGCTGGTTATCCAGCTATCGATAAGTGTCACCGCCGCACTGGCGTACGTTCCGATTGGCATCCTCATCGCGTACATCGCGCGCATCGGGACAATCGTCAAGCACACGATTGCGCCCGGTGCCTTCACGCCACGCAAGGAAGGGGCCATGTTCAACAAATAATGCTCGATTCGGCGGTGTTGTATTCTCTCACGTCGCGTGTGGGGCCGGCTGACTGGAGAGGGATATCGGCGACACGATAGCCGAATCCTCGCCCGTCACGATAGACCACTCACTGGAACGAAATAATGGCAAACACAGACACGAACACGGGTAGCGATACCGATGCTAACGATACCGGTACCGCTCCGCGTGATCGAGAGAGATATCCGGGGGCACGGACCTCGAACAGTACCGACGACCGCTCGTCCGGAACGACGGACGATTTCGGGTCTCTGATAGCCCGTGCGGGTCACGCTGCCGGGAGTGCCGTGTGGCTCGCGGTGCGGGCGGTCTTCGTTGGCCTGACGGCAGTCGTGGCGGTCGTGCGCGACGAGGACAGCCGACGACGGACGCGACGGTGGCTCTTGCTGGAAGGGGATCGATGGACCATCATTGGGATTGTGGCCGCCAGTGTCTTTCTCGGGACGGTACTGCTGGGAATGGAGGGCGTCATCGGCATCCGCGAGAGCAGTTTTGTGATGCAACTGTTCGCGTCGTTGACCGCCGGGGTGATCTCGTTCACCGGCATCGTGATTTCGATCAACCAACTCGTCGTCTCGCGGCTGTTCGGCACGCCCGAGACCGTCCGCGAGGAGATCGGCGACGTACGGCAGTTCCGGAAGAATATCGCCGAACGGCTGCCAGAACAGGAGGTCCTGCCAACCGAACCCGCCGCGTTCATGACTGTCGTCGTTGACCTTCTCTTCGCCGAGGTGCGGCACCTGCGGGAGGCAACCGGCGAGACCGGGAATACGGACCTCGACCACGCGATTGCGGAGTACACACGAATCATCACCAAGCAATCAGAATCGCTGGGCAATCGGTTGCACAGCGGACAGGTTCCGTTGTTCGAGATACTGCTGGTGATGTTGAACGACAGCTACTCGGAGTACGTGAACATCGCCCGCCGGATACGGACACAGTATGCCGACTCGCTGTCCGAGACGGCAACCAAGCGGCTCGGAACCCTCCGCGAGCTGTTCGACTCGCTGACCATCACGCGCCAGTATTTCAAGACCCTCTACTTGCATCAGGCGTTCGGGCGGCTCTCCCGACAGCTGGTGTATACTGGATTCGGGGCGTTCCTGACGGCCGTTCTCGTGGTGCTGGTGTTTTCGACGGGGTACGCGCCGCTGCGAAACGAGTTCGTCGTCCTTGTCTTCGTTAGTCTCGCGCTCGCAGTCACCGTCCTGCCACTCGTCGTGTTCTCCGTGTACATGCTCCGGATTGCAACCATCATCAAGCGGTCATCCGCTCCCGGTCCATTCACTCCCGAGGGTCAAAAACCGGAGTATGCGGAATATCACGGTGATCTTGACCAATTCTCCGACTCCAGCGAGTCACCGCACTGGCGGCAACCGTGAGCGAAACAACTGCTGCCGAATCGCAGCCCACTCGGCGGTCACGGCGGGAGGTGCTCGGCCTGCTTGGCACGACCGCTACTGCCGTCCTTGCGGGATGTAGCACCGGCGATACAACGACACCAACGAACTCCATGACACCGAACAACGACTCCTCCGCGACGGCCAAATCGCGGCACCGATGGAAAAACACCGACTCTCCGACGGAAAAAACGCTCCACGCCGTCGTTCCGTCCGCGGACGGTCCGTTCGCCGTCGGCGGCAGCGGGCGAGTCCTCGCCCGCCAGTCCGACGGCTGGACGACCGTCGTGCAACGCGGTCCCGCAGCTGCGGCGAATACCCTTCGCGGGGCCGCCGTCACGGGTGACGGCCGCGCCGTCTGGTTCGCGGGCGGCTCGGGCGTGGTTGGCCGGTACGAGACCACTGACGACCGACTCACCGACTACTCCGCGCCGAAGAACAAGACGAGCACGTGGGAGGACATCGCCGTCACGGGCGCTGCGGGAACCGAGACGATACACCTCGTCAACGGCTCGGGCGAGTACCTCCGCGGCCACAGAACGCGCGAGGGCGGCATGAACTGGGCCACCGTCCTCAAACCGGGCGGCGGCTCCAGCATGAAGGCCATCGCGTTCAGCGATCTCTCCATCGGCTACATCTCCGATACGAACGCGAAGGTCTACGAGACGACGAGCGGCGGAAAGAGTTGGCACACGATTGGCATCGAGGGCGGTAGCGTCGGGTTGTACGATGTCACCGCCGTCAATCGGGATGCGGTCGATGCAGTCGGCGGCGACGGCTCGATCTTCCGATACAACGGCGCGGTGTGGACGAAACTGAGCGCTGGAAGCAACGCACTCTATGCGATTGACCGGCAGGGAACCGATGGTCTCGCGGGCGGCGGCAGCGGAACGGTGTTCGACCGTAGAGCCGGTCAGTGGCGACAAGAGCAGGTGCCGACGAGTGCCGGGCTACGGGGAATCACCATCGCCTCGAATACTGCCGTCGCGGTCGGCAGCGGCGGGGCGATCATCGAGCGAACGTGATGAGTGATAGTTGAATGACCACCAGCAGACCGGACCGAAACAGTAACAGACATGTCCATTCTCACCGGAATCGCTGACGGGCTGGGTCTCGCCGCGCGGATGGCGTGGGAGACGTGGTGGGCGCTCGTGCTTGGGTTCACGCTCACGGGTGTCATCGAGGAGTTCGTGAGCGAGGAGTACATCAGCCGAGTGTTGGGTAACGACGACTGGCGGGAAATCGGTCTCGCCACGCTCTTCGGTGCCGCCTCGTCGAGCTGTTCGTTCACGGCAACCTCCACAGCCATGACCCTCTTCAAAAAGGGCGCGTCGGCAGCAGCCGCCCTTGCGGCGTTTCAGTTCGCCAGTACGAACCTCGTCATCGAACTCGCACTGGTGATGTGGATTCTCCTCGGATGGCAATTCGTCCTCGCCGATTTCGTCGGCGGTCTCATCGCCGTGGGTGTGCTCTCGATTCTCTACAAGTACGTGTTCCCGGAGGCGTGGTACGAAGCCGCGCGCGACCACCTTCTTGCGACCGAAGAAATCATCGACCCGGTCTGTGGGATGACCGTCGACCCGGATGCCGAGGATGTCGTAACGCTCGACACCGATGCTGGCACCGAGTATTTCTGCTGTGCCTCCTGCAAAACAGAGTACCAAAACCAACAGGAGACGGAGGGGACCGATGAGACGGATACGTGGTACGACCGGCTGCTGTCCGTCACGCGGTGGAAGCGCGTCGTACGGACCGCTCTCCGGCAGTGGGATATGCTGTGGGAGGACATCGCCCTCGGGTTTCTCGTTGCCGGATTCGTTGGGGCACTCGTCCCGACCGCGTGGTGGACGACGCTCTTCGGCTTCGGCACTGGGGGCACGCTCATGTGGGTCCTCACTGGGTCTATCGTGGCCGTCCTTATCGCAGCAATGAGCTTCGTGTGCTCGGTCGGGAACGTCCCGTTCGCGCTCGTTCTGTGGCGCAACGGGATTCCGTTCGGCAGCGTGATGTCGTTCATCTACGGCGACCTCCTCATTCCACCGCTCGTCGATGCGTACCGGCGGTACTACGGCCTTCGGATGGCGGCGGCGATGGTCGGGTCGATGTTCCTCGCCGCTGTCGCTGCCGGGGTATCCGTCCACTATCTCTTCGACGGTCTCGCACTGATACCGCCGACGGGCGAGGCGGGCGGTACCCCGCCGGAGACCTACATCGTCGTGCTGAATATCGTCTTCACGCCGGTGTTTCTCGTCGAAGTGTACGTGGCGTACGGTCCCGAACGCATCGTCGGGTCCGTTCGTTCCCTTCCCGAGATGGCGCGACGGCTTCCCGGGCGTGCGAAACGAGCGGCACGCACCGCAGGCGAACGGCTGGTCGGTGTGGGGCGCACGGTGTGGACGGCGCTGCGGCGTATTGGCCGCGCGAGTTGGCTGGTCGGCGAGGCGATATGGCTGGCGGGCCGGTCCGCATGGTTGGCGGGGATAGCAGTGTACATCGTGCTCACGACACCGATGCGGATAGCCGCCGCCGTTGCGGAAGTCGTTAACGACGCCCGGCAGCGGGTACGGCGCACGCTACACGAAGCGCGACGACTGCGGGCTGAGGCGGCGAGCAACGTACGTGAAGCACGACGTCTCGTCGTTGAACCTTTGCGTGCCGCTGTGCAGACGGCGAGAAACGTATATAGAGAGTGATCCGCCATATGGCTCGGAGATACCCATCGCCCGCTAGGTACGAGTACGCACCGGGAACGGAATCCGGCATTCCACAACGGACTATCTCACCATAGTCATGACCAAAGGAAACGCATCAGCGTGGTTGGCACAGTCCCGAAGCGCGTTTTCGGCGCTCGGTCCCGAGGGTCGCCTCGTGTCAGCGGCGGTCGCCGGGTTCAATCTGTTGCTGGTCGTGGTGAATCGATATCTCCCGGAGTATCTCCGCGTTCTCGGCGCTCAACCGTGGATAATCGGCCTGTTCGGCAGCACCGAAATCGCTCTCGCCCTCGTCTACCCGTATCTCGATGGCGAGATACCCGATTGGCTCGATGTGCGCCACGTCTTGACCGCCGCGAGTATCCTCGCATCAACTGGGACAGTCGTCTGGCTCGCCGCGCCGCGGTTGGGCCACTATACTGGACTGCCAGCATCGGCGTGGATTTTCGTCGGGCTGTTCCTCGTTGCCGTCTGGAACGCGCTCGGTCTCCATCTACCCGTAGGCATCGCTCCGGAGGACGACGGACAGTCTGCGCCCGATATCTCCGGTGCGGCGGTGCTGCGGTGGCTCGGTCTCACCGCCGGTTTCCTGTTTGCGGCGTTCGTCCTCGCAGAGGTCGGCACGTTCGTCCCGAGCTTGCAGGTCCTCTTCGCCGTGACCGCGAGCCTCGCGCTGACGGCAACGATTCTCCAAGACCTGTTCGCCCATCCGAGCAAGGATTCGACCGGCGCGACGTTCGCGGGATGTCGCCGTGTCCTCGACGATATCCGTGCCCTGCCGGCCGAGAGTCGGTCACTGCTTGTCGGCGATACGCTCGTTCGGTTCGCTCACGGGATGGTCGGGACGTTCTTCGTGACCGTCGTGACGAGCGTGCTTCGCGTCGAGATGATGCTCCTCGGGCATCACTTCACGCCGTCGGCAGTCTTCGGCATACTGCTCGCCGTCGAAATGGGCGTCGCAGCAGTGGGCGGCGGCATCATTACCGTTCTCCCGCGCTATACCGGGCGCGTCGCGCTCGTGCTGGGCAACGTCCTCATCACGACGCTCTTTCCGATATTTCTCGTCACGGTGCGGACGGAGGCACTCGCGGTCGGTGTGCTCTTTGCGGCCTTCGGTCTTCGTCGGGCCACTTTGCCGGTCCGTCGTGCATTGATTGCCGAGTTCACCGCCGGTGAGAACGACGAGGATGACCGTCAGCTGACCGAATCCTACCGACTGTCTCGGGGGGCAATCGTCGTCCCCAGTGCGATACTCGGCGGCGTGCTGTACGGAATCAATCCGCGACTCGCGTTCGTCGTCGCTACTGCTGTTGGCCTGCTCGGCACGTGGTCGTTCACCCGATTCATCCATGTCATTGTCCGAGATAGTCGGTCTGACAGGACCGGCGAATGAGTTATTCCGTTTGAAATCTAGTTTCGATTAACGACGACCACCATGCAATCAGACGTCGACTCCGTGTCGCAGTCTACGGATGGCAAGACGGTCCGCAAGCAGTTGCGCCGTGGCGTCCGATTGCTGACATCAACCGACCACACGGTTCTCGGTCGGCTGTATCTCGTGTTCGGAATCGCTGCCGGTCTGTGGGGGGCCACCGATGCAATGTTGCTCCGGGCGGGTCTCGTGACGCCGGGAAGCGATGTCTGGACGCCGGAAACGTTCAGCGGTCTCTTCACGACACACGGCCTGACGATGCTGTTCTTTTTCGCGGCACCGGTCATCTTCGGCATTGCCATCTATTTCATCCCCCCGCTCGTGGGAGCCGACGATCTCGCCTTTCCGCGCCTCACTGCCGCCGCGTTCTGGCTCTTGCCGGTTGCCTTGTTGTTGACACGAGCCGGGTTGTTGGCGAATCTGGTCGGCTTCGAAGCGCTGTCGCCGCCGATGACGGGGTGGACCTTCTACGTGCCGATGTCGACGAACATGACGAATCCGGACCTCGATCTGGTCCTGATCGGCATCTTGCTCAACGCGATCAGCACGATCCTCGCTGCAATCAACGTGCTCGTGACCGTCTTCACTGAGCGTGCTGAGACGGTCACGTGGGCCACCCTCGATAGTTTCACGTGGTCGATGCTGACGACGAGCGGTCTAGTCCTACTCGCGTTTCCGGTGTTATGCGCCGCGTCGGTCATGTTGCTGCTGGACCGGAACTTCGACACGTCGTTTTTCGTCCCCGGCGGTGGGGGTGGCGGTCCGTTGCTCTGGCAACACCTTTTTTGGTTTTTCGGCCATCCCGAGGTCTACATCCTCGTATTGCCACCGATGGGTCTGCTCAGTCTCATCATCCCGAGGTTCAGCGGGCGGAAGCTGTTCGGCTTCAGCTCCGTGGTGTACTCGACGCTGGCCATCGGCGTCCTCTCCTTTGGCGTCTGGGCACACCACATGTTCGCGACGGGTATCGACCCCCGAATCCGGGCGAGCTTCATGGCGATCTCGCTCGCCATCGCCGTTCCGAGCGCCGTGAAGACGTTCGACTGGATCGCCACGATGTGGGGCGGAGCGGTTCGGTTGACCGCGCCGATGTTGTTTTGCATCGGTGCAATCGGAACCTTCGTCATCGGCGGCGTGACTGGGGTCTTCCTCGCGGCCATCCCCGTCGACCTGCTATACCATGGCACGTACTACGTGGTTGGCCACTTCCATCTCATCCTCGTCGGAACGATAGTGTTCGCGCTGTTCGCGGCGTGTTATTACTGGTTTCCGATCCTCACTGGGAAGATGTACAACACGCAACTGGCGAAATACCACTTCTGGCTGTCGGCAGTCGGCGTGGTGGTGACGTTCAACCTCTTCTTGGTCATTGGTATGCTGGGCTTGCCGCGCCGCATGGCTACCTATCCGCCACAGTTCACCTTACTCCACCAGTTCGCTACCGTCGGTGCATTCCTCATTGGCTTCGCGCAGGTGATCTGGCTGTGGAACATGTACCGTTCGGTCCGGCACGGTCCCGCCATCGAAACCGCCGATGTGTGGGACCTCGCCGAGACCGAGTCACTCACGCGAGAGTGGAGATGGTTCCGAACGCGTCGAGAAAGCACGACACAACAGAACCAACACAATGAGTGAGAGAAATCAATCCGGAAACGGACCGAACGAGGTATCATCAAGCGAGACACCCGAGACCCCCGCTGCATCCGCTGAGTCCCAGTTGACGGCACAGCGGTTCTGGCTGACGAACGACCTCTTGGCCGCACTGTTGCTCGTATCGTTCGTCGGCATCGTCGCGGCGGGGAGTGCCGGATTCGCCGACCTGACAGTAGTTCCGGAGCATGTCCGGAAGGTGTATCTGTCGGTCGTCGTCACGGCGGCCGGCTGGACCTTCGGCGAAGCAGCATACCGAACATGGTCAGGGAGATAGGACGGTGAGAGTTATCGGTGCTGGGAATGGCACTGGCAGCACCGTTCGACGCTCCATCTCAGTTTTCGTTTCAATAGTGCCACGCCACGTTCGGTAGCCAGGCCGGAACCGAAGGCGGGTTCGATCCCCCGCGCGTGGTCTCGGCGGCCTCGGCCGCCGGTGACTACCATGTCTCTGAGTGATTTCGACGACACCGATAGCACCGCCTTCGAACAACCGGGGGAACCCCAACCGCCGACGGAGTTGATGGGATTCCAGCGCGCCCTCTTGGTCATCGAGCGCCTCAGCGGCGACCGGCCGAATGGAGTGGCGGTCCGTCAATGCCTCGAACAGTACCACGACTCCGATGTCAACCGCGGGCGGCTCTACCAGAACCTCCGCGAGTTGATCGACGAAGGCTACGTCGAGAAGCGACCGCTCGACGGGCGTGCGAACATGTACCGGCTGACCGAAACCGGGCGCGCATGGGTGTCCGTTTACCGGGGATGGGTTGCGGACTGCTTCGGAGATGACGAGACCGCCACAACGGAGGGCGAAGAGCGCCGATGACGCTCGCTACAGCCTTCCTCTCGCTGTTCGTGGGGCTGCTCGTCATTCCTCCCGTCATCTACTACGGTGTGAGACGCCTCACGCCCGCCGAGCGGGTGAACGAAAAGAAAGCGGTCGTTGTCGCGTTCCTCGGTATCGTCATCACCGGGGGGCTTGAATTCCTGCTCGGGTGGCTTCCGGTTGTCGGCGTGGTGGTGGCCCCGCTCGCGTGGATTTGTGCGGTCAAGGGCTTCTATCAGACCTCGTGGCCCTCCGCCGCAGCAATCGGTCTGTCGAGCTGGGCGCTGCCAGTGCTCGTGGTTCGATTCCTCGTCGGGCTGTGAACTGCTGCCCACGGTGACGTGGTTATTCGCTCCTGCGAGGGGTGACGTGACACTCCCGCTGCGGACACGCTGCCCAGTGCCTACTTCATCGTATAGTCTCGTCCACTGCTCTCGAAAGTTTCCGTCCGCCATCGGACGACAAATTCAGAATTCATGAACAACGACCAACCCACTCGAATCGGAATTATCGGACTCGGTCACATCGGCCACGACCATGCGGACTGCCTGTGTGACAGCACAGCGACGCTCGCCGGCGGCATGGATATCGACTCGGAAGCACGGGCGGAATTCGCAAACACGTACGACATGCCGGTCTTCGAGGACGCCGACGCCCTCTTCGATGCCGTCGATGCGGTCATCGTCGCAACCCCGAATCGGTATCACGAACAGTACGCCGTGGCCGCCCTCGAAGCAGGTCTCGACGTGCTGCTCGAAAAACCGCTCGCCCACTCTCTCGCCAGCGCCGAGCGTATCGCCGCGACGGCCCACGAGGCGGACGGGTTCTGCATGGTCGGGTTCAAAAATCGGTTCGCTGCCCCCGTCGAACTGCTGAAACAGTTCCAGCAGGAGGGACGTTTCGGCGAGCTACACCACATCGAGGCCAACTACATCCGTCGGCGGGGCGTGCCGCACCGCACTTCGTGGTTCACCCAGCGACCGCTCGCCGGTGGTGGTGCCCTCATCGATATCGGCGTCCATGCCATCGACCTCGCGCTGTACCTCCTCGATTTTCCTCCCATCGTCGAGGTCACGGGCACGACGCGCTCGCTGGACGAGACACCTGCTGCCGGTACGGACCACGGATCGACGGCAACCGACGGGGGGACGGACACCTCAAACGTTGAGAAGTCGGCCACCGCGTTCATCCGGTGTGCGGACGGCAGGACGATTTCGCTCGAAGTCGCATGGGCGATAACGCGCTCGCCGGACTACACGTTCGCGGTGCAGGGAACTCACGCCGGAGCCTGCTTCGACATCGACAAACGCGGTCTCACGCTGTACGAGGGCGACCACACCGACGAATTTCCCGTTGTCGACACGGACATCACTCCCGAACCGAACGACCGTATCGCCGCCGAACAGGCGACGTTCCTGCGCGGTGTCGAAAGCGGTGCCCCGCCGGAGCAGAACACGGTCGAGCAAGCACTGACCGTCCAGCGTATCAGCGAAGCCATCTACCGTTCGGCAGAAACGGGACGTGCGGTTTCACTTGCGGAGGGTGACACCGCCGAACGTAGCTGAGTCCTCTGCGGGTCAATCGGTCTCTCGACCGCGATTCACGCAGCGAACTGTTAGAGCGTACTCCGCGACTGCGACCGATTACTGGCGGGTAGAAGTACTCGGGACCGGAATCAGTCGGTGCAACTGTCGGCCGTATCGGTACTCGGAATCAATGTTCTGGAAAACATTTCACGGGATGAGTGCACAGTATTGGAACGCGATCCTGTTCGTCGGGCTTGCGGCGATGTGGGGGTCGGGATTCGTCGCAATCGAGACCGGTCTCGCGTACTATCCACCGGTTCTCTATGCGGCACTGCGGAACGGACTCGCCGCCGTTCCCATGTTTGGCTATGCCGTCCTCGTCACCGACCGACTCCGGCCACACGGTTGGAGGGAATGGCTCGCCGTTGGGGCGAGCGGCGCTCTCATCATCGGTGGGTCTCAGGGGTTCCTCTTTTTTGGTCAGCAGGCGACGACGAGTGCAATCGCCGCTATTATCACAGGGATGGTACCGATTCTTACAATCGGTTTTGCGCGTATCGTTCGGTGGTGAGGAGTACGCGGGTGAAATGCTGACACTACCTGTTGCTTCCGCGTCTCGATTTCTACGCCGCCGCCTGAGCCACTTGCTCGTCCTCTCGCGGCGGGAGCGACTGTGCTGAAGTCTCTCCTAACACCTGCTCGAAACTGAACGAACCATGGCGGTGAGCGAAGCTCTCCGCCGGTTCGCCGTTCGCAAACGTCGTCATCGAATCCCGCAGCGCCAACAGCGATGTACGCGCGCGTGCCCCACGGCACCGCGCGTACGGCACGCCGAGGCCGTACTTCAGCCGCCAATTCCCGCCCTCTATCGCATTCGTACTCACTGGCCCGGTGAATTCCTCCGCTTCGTCGTCCCAGAACGCTGAATACTCTTCTCTGAGCGTTACCACTAACTCCTCGTACGCAGTTTCGTACTCGTTTTCGAGATACTCGCGTAGCTCGTCCAGCTCGCCCGCTTCGTGTAGATCGGACACGCGCTCGTCGCCGCGAGCGCGTGTCCTAAGCGTGTGAACGAGGCACTTCACCCGATCTGGTAAAATGTCGTTGTAGGAGTCGTGGTCATCGGTGAGCCAGTAGTCCACACCACGGAGTGGAAAGACGAGCGCGAGCGCCAGCGCTCGCGCGAAGGCTGTGTTCCGACACTGAAGTCCGGCGAAACAGCCGATCTGCGGCAGATACGAGCTTCCGACGGTGAACGCCTCCGGCCATTTCTTCGCCTGTTTTCCGTCCTGTTTGCGTCGCATATTCTCCTCGTAGAGGTCTTGTTTCGCGCCTTTCTTCGCTGGATAGGTCTCGTCGGCGACACCGACGAGACCGTCGATGTCCTCGTCAGCGAGTTCATCGGCGAACTCGGTTTTGAGGTCTTCGGCCGTGCTGACATCGAACAGCAGCGAGAGGAAATTCATCGAGACGGTAGAGTCGGCAATCTTGACGCCATGGCGGTCGGCGACTTCGTCGCCGAACCGCTCGGCGTAGGTCTGGACCGTATCGCGGTCAACCTGGAGACCGTACTGGTTTTGGAGAATCCGTTCACACGCATGGAACGGATTCTTCGCAGCATGAAACAAGCAGAGGTCAACGACTGGTTTGGCGTAGTCGCAGTCTTCGTAGAACCATTCCGAGATATCGCCATCATAGGGATGTCTGCACTGAGAGCACTGATAACGTTGAATCTCGACGGTGATCTCATCGAAGCCATCCTCGGTGATGAGGATGGCGAAGACTCGATCCGTTCGGTAGCCGTTCTTCCAGACCGTGGTTTCACCGCAATGAGGACAGGGCCGCGGGTCTCCGACCCGCTGGCCCTGAAATCCGTGAAACCTGCTGTGTTGAATAGGGGTACGGCGGCGGGATAGACCGTCACATCGGTAAGGACGAAGCCGAGGATGGCCGATATG
>NZ_JBNTJU010000039.1:0-16980 GCF_051195015.1 Halococcus sp. AFM35 | reverse complement strand
GTGAAGCTACTTGCTTCACGAAGCGGAAGAGTGTCTTCTCCACAACAGCACTCTCCCGCTTCAGTACACTGATTCTGACGACCTATCCCGCCGCCATCTGCGGATTCAACTGAGCCGTTTGAACCGTATCTGAACAAGCCAAGTCCTGAGACTATTGTCGAAGAATTCGGGAGCCGAAAGATTCGCGTGAGACCCCGCTATCGAAGTGTATGCTTCCAACCAGACTACCACCCAGTACGTCGCCACCAGCCACGAGCAGTATATCGGCGAGCCGACGGCATGGCGCGGTCTGGCTTTCGATGGGTTTGTTACGCTCGCGGCCCATACTCGTGTATGGATGACCAGTCAGGGTTGAGCGACCAGTACCGGATGTCGAGTCCGTGGCCGCTCATCGTCGTGCTCGGACTGGTGTTTTCGGAACTCGGCTTGCTGTTCAACGTGTTCGCGGTCGCCGTTGTCGGGCTTCTCCTGTTCGTGGGTGCCATCGCCGGCATCGTCCTCGAATCGGGTTACGCCGAGCGTCCGTGGACCCTGCTTGCAAGTCTCGGGGTCGTGCTCTGTGTGCTCGGTGTGCTCGTTACCGTGACCCAACTCGACAGCGTTACGCTCGATGCGCTCGCGGGCGTCATCGGCCGGCCCAACGGCATCGTCGCCCGCGGCGTCGAGTTGCTCATCGCCGGCATCGTCGCGGTCGTCATTGGAGCCGGCGGGCGCTTCGCCGAGAGTAAATCCATCTAGTCCATCCGGGGAGCGGCCACGAGTAGTCCAAGATGGCAGTCTCAATACGTGGACTTTGACCGGAGTCATGCTGATCGCTGGTGTTGAATGCCAGTCTCTATGCACCGGTCTGAGTGGATCGCTCTGGTGTAGACTGGCGGAATAGCGCACTAGCAATGAACGATCGGTAGTGAGAAACAGCTACTACACCGAGAATACAGACTGTTCAGGCGATGAACTGATCATCGTCTCGCAGTTCCGCTACGCTACAGAAAGAGCGAGCCATTCAGGAAGCTTGTCAGAATCGTAGAATATCTTTCACCTATTTCCTCAGTCCGCTCGCACTCCAGAGGCGGAGAGACGCTCGTCAATCGTACAGATTGGTGAATCGGCGATGGTTCCAACAGTATGCAACAAGCTCGCGGTGAGGAGTGCAATGCTCGTAACGAGAAACAGCGTTCCAGCGGGCGAAGCGAGGTCAACGAACAGCCAGTACACCGGGGCGGCTGCCGACGAACCCGCAATCAAGATGATGAATTGCCCAACGATCGGCCCACAGCAGCTACACGCGTTCGCGCCGACGAACGCTGCGGTCCCTGCCGTACTCTCGGTCAGTTCCGTTTGTTCCCCCGAGATCCAGAGGCGAGCGACCATCGCGGCATTGAGGCCGATCAGCCCGCCAAGCATACCGATGACGATGAGAACACCAATCGAGAGCATTCCCACGAAGGGAATCGTCGGGAAGAACCACTCAACCGTTGGCCACGTCACTAGTGGAAACAGCGTCGGTAGTACGGCCACAGTAGCCGTTTCGGGTGCGTTGACACCTTCCTCTGGGACAAAAGAGAGAAAGCCAGCCGCGAACATGAAAAAGATCGCAACCGTGAGCGCTACACCACCACCGAACCGGCGCGCTGTCCGGTCCCGAAGCACTGTGCTGAGTGCTCCAAGGCAATCACGCCAGAGGATGTAACCGATGGTGAGCGGGACGCTGAGAACGAGCGCGTAGCCGAACAGACTCGTATACTCACCGTTAGTGAGAAGTACTGGGTAGACGATCCACAGTCCGAGTTCGATACCAAGCACAGAATACCGGGGCCGCGTCGGCCACCGAAGACGTCCGAAAACAAGACTTCCGACCATGACCAAGGAGCCGAGCACCAGTGCGATCGGCTGGTACCACGTCCGTGGAAACGGTATCGAGCGCGCCGTGTATTCCGCTTCTGAGGCCAATTGGGAAAACCAGATCCCGCCGATAGCTGTTATCACTAGCCCGAAGAACACCCCCATGAGAACACGACGGGGTCTGAGATAATCGTTTCGTTGGAGCATAACGCTCGCTATGATTGTAAGGAGTCCGCCACCGGCAATGAGGAGTCCGTACCACTGGGGAACGGATGGAGTCGCTCCGGCACCGTGTGCCGATGCGGTCGGAACGACGATCACCGAGAGCAACACGAGGAGACAAACGATTCGGAGACGCCGGCCGATTGATCCACGGCTCCCGATCATGTTATATCTGTTTCTTCTGCTCGGCTACCATTGCTGCCATACAGACACTTCGTTGGCGAGTCACATGAACGTCTCGGGATCGAGCGAGGGAAGTCATACGAAACGGTCGATACGACACGTTAACCAGATCGTGAGCGTCCACTGGTTTTCACTTTACCTCAGAACGAGCGTTCAGTATGGAATTTGGTCTGCTGACTTCTGTAGAACGTCGCATAGATGGACAGGCACGACCCGTACTTCGATGTCGCGGAGATGGTGCTCGTCATTGTCACTATCGGCAACCACCTCGAATTCCGGGTCAAACGCGCCGCGCTCGGCAGCCGAGCCGACCTCACCGATCAGCGCGTTGACGAAGCCCGTCGGCTCAATGACGAGAGCGACGCCACCGAATCCATCGAGATCGACGAGTGTGAACCCAGCGATCGCCTGCTGGTCAAGCCCGGCGAGCGGATTCCGATTGACGGACAGATCGTCGACGGAACCGCCGCGATCGACGAAGCGCTCGTTGCGGGCGAATCTGCTCCACAACGCAAGTCCGTCAGAGACGACGTGCTCGGCGGATCGATCCTTACTGACAATGCGATCGTCGTCGAGGTCAGCCCGGACGCCACCAGCACGATGGGTCGCCTTGTCGAACTCCTCTGGAATGCCAAGAGCTCCGCGACGGGCGTCCAGCGCATCGTTAACCGGTTCGCGGTGCTGTTCGTCCTCCCCTCCCCCTTCCCCTCGTGTTCGGGCTCGCCGCCCGGCTACAATGTGATCGCGCTTCCGCTAGCGATGACTAGCGTCATCACGCCGCTGATCGCCGCTGTCATGATGGCGATTAGCAGTCTCATTGTCGTGTTTAACTCGAAGCGCCGGTTTCTTCCGTCGAACGGGGAGCACTCGGGTGAGACTGACCGCGACGATCACGCCGACCGGCTCGGGACGCCAGCACACTCGGACTAATCGCCTGATACTGCTTCCTCTGGTTCAGTGAGTGCGAGGACAACTCGAATGTGTTTCAGCAACCATATCGGCATGACGACTGCAACAATCACCCCAACAATGAACCAGTGTGTCACTAGCCAGGCGATAGTGCTAACGAGAATTCCGAGGCCTAGAACGCCATTATAAGCGATTGCTGTGGTTACTTTGTCGACCGTCGATGATGGGTGTGACCACCTGACCACGGTGATTCTTTCCGTCGCTCGACTCCCGCCGAGGCTGAGCGACAATCCTACCCATCCACATACTGCTAGCCAGAGTACGGTCGGCCGCCACGTGAATGCACCTACTAATGCGACGACCACGACTGGTACAGCAAACAGACCTACCTCAATACTCGCTCGTCCGAGTGCCTGACCGATACTGACCTCATCTGCTGTCGCATTCGAGTTGTCTGTCAGTGGGTCAGTCATAATAATCTGTACGTGATCGAGTAATGGGAATCAGTACAGGTCTCGCAAAGTGTTGCGTGAATATACTGCCTTCGCTATTTTTCGTCTATTCCAACGTTGCTTTGACATCTTCCCGTCCTGCTCGCGCCCTAAGTGATCGGCGCTGCTCTATTGAGAATGACACACGGCGAATGAATTGAGGAGTACGACGCGCTACTCGCCTGCAAACTTGTTTCCCCGGCTAGTTGTTTGTTGATCGCCTTCCTATGTGACTGTGACTGTACCAATCATGCCTGACGCCGCATGTGGAATACAGACATATGTGTATTTACCGGACGTCTCGAAAGTATGTTCGTAGGTTTTTCCTTCCGGTACCACAGCGTAGAGATCGCCGCTCTCATAGGAAGCAAATGGTTTTGCTCTACCGGGAACACTTACTTTCTCATTGTCCTCGGGGATCGCACTCACGTTGTGACCGGCACTTTTGAACTCCCAGACGACCGTATCGCCAATCGAAACATCAATCTGCTCAGGTTCGAAAACGAGCCTGCCGTCCGGGCCGGCCGCTACCGTCGCTGTCTCGCTGCTGCTCCCACTGGTCGTCTCGTTGCCACCGCGGATTGTCTCACTGCTCTCGTGAGAACCGATTGTGGTGGCTCCCTCGTTACTCGTTGTTTCGTCAGCACTACTATCGGTTGTCGCTTCGCCACCGCCGGTGCTACCGTTGGTGCTGTCGCCGCTCCCGCTGGAGGAGCCGCCGGTGCTACAGCCCGCCGTGAGTGTGGCGCTAGCCATGCTGATGGCAGCGAGAAACTGCCGTCGACTCGTTTGTTGCATCCGCGCGGCGCTACTAGCAGGATGCGAAAAAGTGTTGGTATCGTTCGTCCACCCTATCGATTTCCGCTGCCTGTTCACACGATATTGAACTACGTGTACAAAGCGGGTCAGGACGAACTCTCATCCGTTGTCACTGTGTCGTTCGGTAGCAACTACTTGTCGCATACATACCCGCAGAGAGTCGTAATTGACGAGGCTGTGACTTAAATCGGCACGTAGTGTGATGTGTTGTTACATTATCGTCGGTTCTGATTCAATAGTGGCTAGGGATGTCAAGGTGCTAAGTTGCCGTAGGACAAACAAGATTTCTGAATCGGCGCTGTCTAGTTAAGCCTCCTCTGCCGGTGTACGGCCATTGAGTGCTTGATGCGGCCGTTGCGTGTTGTAGTAGTGGACGAACCGCTGCAGCCAGCGGCGAATGCTGGCCGGACCGCCGTTCCAGGTCGTATAGAAGCGGTCCGTCCGCTGTTTGAGCGTCTGGAACCACCGCTCGATGTGGTTCCGACCGCTGTACTCCACGTGACCGCTCAGTCCCAGTCGGGACAGAGCGGTCCGATAACCGAAGCTGTCGACCAGCAGTTCCGCCTCCGAAAGGTCGTGATGCTTGTCGAGGCGTGAGAGGAACGCCGCCGCGGGATCGGTCCCGCGGCGGCTGAACACCTCAATATCGAGCACCATCATCGAATCTAGGTCGATTGCAGCGTAACACCACCGCCACTCCGTACCGATCTGGATCGCCGTCTCATCGACCGCGACCCGCCGCGGAGCGCTCCGCGGCGGGTTATCCTGATTGTCTGCGAGACGATGCGTCCAGTCCCAGACCGCTCCATGCGAGCGGTCAACGTCGAGGAGGTCGAGAATCGCCACGGTCTCCCGGAGCGAGAGGCCCGCAGAATGAAGTCGGACGGCGAACGCCCTCACGGGCGTCGCCGTCCTCTCGCGGTCCCAACAGTCACTATCTGCCGTCTCTAATGTCTCATCGAGTAGGTCGCTGAGTGGCATAGACAACCAGCTCTTCGACCTGCTCACTCTTAACTAGACAGCGCCTCTGAATCTGGCCTCGTTCTAAACCGACACAATCTACTGGTTTCGGTGAAATGATGGAATATGTCGATCGATAGACGTGGATTCATCGCTCTTTCTGGGTCGTCTGTGCTTGGGGGATGTCTCGGGTCCGCCGGCTCCGAGAATGGAGGGGCAACCAACAGTGAAGCAAGTACTAATAGTGCGAAAGGGACCACTACTAAGCCGCTCGAAAGCGCGGTGGCGAACGTTTCCGTTCCAAAGAACCCTTCCGAATACCGCTATGCGACGATGGGAAATGGAAAGGGTTCAACCGTAACCTACTACGGAAGCTGGAAATGTCCGTACTGCGCAGAATTCAGCTTGGGATTCCTTAACGAGATCGTTACCAACTATATCAAGCCCTCTGGACTGTCACTCGAATTTCGCGGCTTAGCATATACAGGTGGGGAGCCCTTTCTTGGACCAGACGCACCACGCGCCACCAGAACTGGTCTCGCTGTCTGGAATCTTGCCCCGAAATCATACTGGAAATATCATGAATACATCTTCGCTAATCAGCCGCCAGAGAGTGAACAATGGGCCACTACTGATCAGTTGGTCGCCTTCGCTAAGCAAGCGGGCATCAAACGTACGGGCGAATTACAATCGCGCATTGAAAGCGGACGCTACGAAAAAGCAGTACGCGATACAGCTGCCGCTGCACAACAGGCTGGCGTTGACTCAACGCCCACGCTGGTGATTAACGGGAAGACAGTTTCACCATTGAACGCGCCAGAACAAACACGACGGCTACTCAAACAGATAACAAAGGGCTAAGCATCACTATGACGGTTTCACTGAACGCTTATCCCGACGAGTCGTAACTTCTACTGAGACGGAGAACAAACGCTGCTGGTAATGGACAACGAGTCGGTTTCGGTATTCTTACCGAATCCCGAGGATTGCTACGAGCGGCTCCGTCGCGCCCGATTTGGCGCGACGGTAGCCTGCGTCCACTGCGAAAGCGACGAGGTCATCAAGAAAGGAACCACTGGGAAGGACGCCCAGCAGTACTACTGCAACAACTGCGAGACGTATTTCAACGACCTCACCAAGACGCTGTTCGAGCATCACAAGTTCCCTATCGAAGAGTTGTTCTATATACTGAAGGAGACGCGATCTGTGCCGACCGCACAGATCGCTCAGGACCTCGACCGTGACTACGAAGCCGTCCTCAACTTCGTCCACGAGATCCAAGACCGATGCAACGACGTCGCTGACCTCACGCTCAGCGACGTCTGTGAAGCCGACGAGATCTACGTTACAGCGGGTGAGAAGGGAATAGAGCAAGAAAGCCCGCGCTCGCGCGGGCTGTCAAAAAGGGACGTGGAACCTTTCAACGAGACAAACCGCCGGTCGTGACACTCGTCCGTCGCTCCGACGGACGAGTTCGATTTCTAGTACGGAAGAATCTCCAGAGCGTCGACGAAGACATCGCCGAATGCGGGGACGGGAGCGTGATTCTATGTACCGACGACTACGGAATCTACAACGAAATCGACGATTGCGACGCGATTGACGGCCATTTAGCCGTCAATCACTCCGAGACGTACGCGATCGGCGACGCACACGTGAACACGTGCGAGAACCGCCACGGCTTCGTGCGGCAGTGGCTCGGAAGGTTCCGAGGCGTCTCAAAACACCATCTTCAGGGCTACCTCGACTTTCTCGGTCTTCAGCTGAACGCTGCTGAAGACTGGTTCAGGAAACTGCTGGGTGACGACTCATCGAGATGAGCGTTCACTGAAAAATCGAGCGACCACTATCCAGAATTTCAATGTCTATTGGGTTAATGTGCGAAATATATCGGTAGAATTTATGATTACGGTGCGGACGCACTGGCGACCGATGGCGGTCTCGATCCCCTCGACGAACTGTTCACGATCGCCCGCAAAACACGGCGGCGACTCATTGAAAACCTCGTCCTCGCCAACAGTGCTCGTTCGCTCGCTACTTCGGTGAACACGGCATGATTATGGCTCATTATTATTAACTCGAACCGAACAAGATGCTAGTAGTTCGTATTTTCACCGAGTATACTAGCAGTGACATTAATAATGGTCTGGGCCGGAAGGGTGCATAATGAGTGATCCTCAACGAAGCGTCCCTGATGGTGGTCATGACCACGACCACGATCATAGCTATCCGGGAGAATCGGATCATGTCCATGAGGACACGACGCACGTCGAAACCCAGACGGTTCAACTGGATGTCCCGGAGATGGATTGTCCGTCGTGCGCCCAAAAGGTGACCAACAGTGTCGATCGACTTGATGGAATCGACAGTATCGACACCCGGCCGACGTCGGGGGTGCTTACTGTCCACTACGACTCCGAGCACACCACCTCTGATGCGGTCCGGGACCGCGTTGAGGCCGCGGGATATACCGTCAAGATGCCCGATGCTGAGCACTCGGAATCGCTCTCGATCCCCGAGATGGACTGTCCTTCGTGTGCCAACAAGGTCGGCAACGCGCTCGATGACGTGGATGGTCTCGTCGAATACGACCTTCAGCCGACGACCGGAACGGCTGACGTAACCTACGACTCCGAGACGACTGACTCCTCCGCCGTCGTCGGAGCCATCGAGGGAGCCGGCTACGACGTGGCTAATACGGAGGCCGACGGGACCGATGAGGACGCCACCGATGACCGCTCCAGCATCTGGACGAGTACGCGCGGCATCAAGACGTGGATCAGCGGCGCGTTCCTCGGGTTCGGGGTGCTTTTCGAGTACTTCCTCACCGGTCAGAACGTCTCGCTGTTGGGTATCCCTGGCGGGGAACTCGCACTTGCGGACCTATTGTTGCTTGTCGGGATTGCCGTCGGTGGGCAGGTGATCGTTCGTAACGGCTACTACTCCGCGAAGAACCTGAGTCTCGACATCGATTTCCTGATGACAGCCGCGATCCTCGGCGCAACGGGTCTCTCGCTGTTTTTCACCGGCGCGAGTCTCTACATCGAGGCGGCGTCGCTCGCGTTCCTCTTCAATGTCGCCGAGCTCTTAGAGCGCTACTCCGTCAACCGAGCGCGCAACTCGCTCGAAGAGCTGATGGAGCTGTCCCCGGATACCGCTGTCGTCCGCCGTGACGGCGACGAACAGGAGGTCGCCGTCGAGGACATCGACATCGGCGAGGTCGTTCTCGTGGAACCGGGCGAGAAGATACCGATGGACGGCGAGGTTACGGAGGGTGAAAGCGCCGTCAATCAGGCTCCGATCACCGGTGAATCCGTCCCCGTCGACAAGCAGCCGGGTGAGGAGGTATATGCCGGGACGATCAACGAGCAGGGCTACCTCGAAATCGAGGTCACGTCCGATGCGTCGGATAACACGCTCTCGCGGGTCATCGAAATGGTCGAGAACGCCCAGTCAAACAAGACCGACCGCGAGCAGTTCGTCGAGCGGTTCTCGGGATACTATACGCCGACAGTTGTCGGATTCGCAATTCTCACGGCGCTCCTACCGCCGCTGCTGTTGGGCGGGGCATGGGTCACATGGTTTGTCCGAGGAATCACTCTGCTCGTGCTCGCATGTCCCTGTGCGTTCGTGATATCGACGCCAGTGTCGGTCGTTTCAGGGATTACGAGTGCGGCGAAAAACGGCGTGCTCATCAAAGGCGGCAATCACCTCGAAACGATGGGTGAGGTCGACGCTGTCGCCTTCGACAAGACCGGCACACTCACGAAGGGCGAACTCACCGTCACTGATGTTGTCCCGCTCAACGAGAATACCGACGAGGACGTGCTCCGGTGTGCCCGCGGCCTCGAAAAGCGCAGCGAGCATCCCATCGGTGACGCGATCATTGAACGAGCGGACGAGCGCGGCCTCGAAGCGAAGACCATCGACGACTTCGAGAGCATCACCGGCAAGGGGGTGCGTGCGAACCTCAACGGACAGACCCACTACGCCGGCAAGCCGAGCCTGTTCGAGGACCTCGGCTTCGACCTCGACCACGTCCACCTCACGACTGACGGTGGCGTTGCACTCGAAGAGACCAAGAATCGATGTGCAGACCGCGAGGACTGTCTCGACTTGCTGGCTAAGACAATTCCCCGCCTGCAAGGCGAGGGCAAGACGGTCGTGCTCGTAGGAACCGAAGACGAGCTCGAAGGGGTCATCGCCATCGCCGACGAGGTCCGTCCCGACGCGAAACTCGCGGTTGAAGGACTTCACGAGGCCGGCATCGAGAAGCTGGTCATGCTTACCGGAGACAACGAGGGCACCGCGAAGGCGATCGCTGAGGAAGTGGGCGTCGACGAGTTCCGCGCCGAACTCTTACCCGACGAGAAGGTCGAAGCGGTCGATGAGCTACTTGAAGAGCACGAAACAGTGGCAATGGTCGGTGATGGGATCAACGACGCACCGGCGATGGCGACCGCATCGGTTGGGGTAGCAATGGGTGCGGCTGGAACGGATACGGCCCTAGAGACGGCGGACATCGCGTTGATGGCCGATGACCTGTCGAAGCTGCCGTATCTCTACGATCTCTCGAACAGAGCCAACGGCGTCATCCGCCAGAACATCTGGGGGAGCCTCGGCGCGAAGGCACTCCTCGCCATTGGCGTGCCGTTCGGCCTCGTCTCGGTCGTCCTCGCCGTGCTCGTTGGCGACGTCGGGATGACCTTACTCGTCACTGGAAACGCGATGCGACTCTCCCGCGTTACTCCCGAAAACGAATGAACAAGATGTTGCTGTCTGTGAATGAAATCCACCCGGTACCGATACAACGATTGATCAGATAATAAAGAGACAATCCATGGTAAGTATTTCGTCGAAATGGGCGTTTGTCTTCGTATTGCTGATCGGGATCGTCGGGCCCGGTCTCCTCGATTACTTGCTGTCGGCTTCGGGAGCTTCTCAACTCGGCGGGGCTGTTTGGGCACTCGGCTACGGTACGATGGTCCTCGTTATCTGGTATGGCTGGATAAGACCTCTGAATTTGACCGGACCGGAGACCACCAACGAACAAACGGGGGCAGCTGACGGTGATCCGACGTCGAACGAGAATTCCACCCCCGTTGAGGGGGATAGAGGAACGACAACACCGAGATCATCCGACAATGACACGTGATATCACAACCCATGAACACGAATCGACTGATGAGGATGAGAGTGTCGGGACGCGCACGCTGGCGCTCGTTTCAGTAATCAATCTCACCGGGTTTTTCATCGAACTTGCCGGCGGTCTTCTCTTCGGATCTGTCGCGCTGATCAGCGATGCGGTGCATATGCTGTTCGACGCGCTCGCGTATATGATGGCGTTCGGCGCAGTCTACACCGCAGAGCAGTACGAGACATCGGAGGAGTGGTCGTATGGATTGCACCGCTTGGAGCCGAGCGCGGCGTTGCTGAACGGCGTATTGCTCATCCCGATGGCCTTATACATCGCCTACGAAGCATACACACGGTTCACTGACCCAGTTTCGATTGACCCAGTCCTTACAGCAGGTGTCGCAGCTATTGGATTGATCATCAATATCGTCTCCGTATACATCCTTCGCGGTGATGAGATGAGTCTCAACGAGGAGGGAGCGTTCTATCACCTGCTGGGGGATACAGGAGCATCGGTGGCTGTTATCATCACAATGGTTCTCATCACTGTCGCCGACCTACGCATCGCCGATCCGATTACGGCGGTACTCATTGCAGTGTTGGTGATCTGGTCGGCCATCCGCGTATTACGTGATAGCGTGAGTCTCCTACTGGAACGTAGCCCAGTTCCTATCAAAGAAGTGCGATCAGCAATAAGCGAAATAGATAGCATCAAATCAGTTGAAGACATCCACATCTGGCAGATTTGTAGTCAGCTCACTGTGGCCACAGTACGGGTACAGAACCATTCGACCACCCTTGACGAACAGCATGCCATCCGTGAAACCATCCACGACCAACTGGCGGATTTCGGTGTCGACCATGCAACGGTCGAACTGCTCGAAACAGCACAGGAAACAGCCTCACTCAGTTCGCATTCTCATTGAAAACTAATGAACCCACTTACACAACAGCATGATGCAGACACAACCGAATCAGAGCGTTCTGGACGGCTGGTCTTGATAGTCATTTGGTTCGCGGCAGTCACAATTGCAGGCGGATTCGGGTTTGTTATTGGAGTTATTGGGCCGAAACCATTCCGTCATATCCGGATCTTCGGTACGACATTCTTTCATTCAACTCCGTTTAGTTTGGCTCTTTATGGGATGAGTGCCGTCGGGCTTATCCTTACTATACTCTATATCGCAGTCGAGATCGCATCCCGGTTTGATGAACAGGTGCCCGACTCGTGAGTCACGTGATTAGTGGTCAACATCACCACCGAATTCCCAAACACGGAATCTGCGAACTTAGCCAAAATAGTCTTTACAATATAATGAAAAAACGGCAGAGAAGGTCAAAACGACGCTTGTTCGAAGATTTCGCCGGTTCAATCAGCGTTGCGTTGATTGAGATTGAGCTTTTCACTTTACCATTCTGGCTAGGATATGCGATCTTTCTAGATTTGGATTCGCTTTCTAGTTATTTTCCTGCTTGGGTTTTTACTTATTGGATTTCGATTGCAGTATATATTGGTATCGAGCGAATCGTTAGTGCCGCTTGTGGGGATGAAAACTGGCTGACGCCCGATACGTGGACAGATGTTCTGATGTCTATGTTAACATATGGTGGGATAGGAATAATTGTGGTCTTCTTTACCACATTGCTATGGAATATGACCAGTTCGTTCCCGCTTGTGCTTGCTTTTTGCATTTTTTCATCAATGTTTATTTTTAGGTCTTTTAAGCTATCCATTGGTATCTTAAATGAGTTCATTGAGATGAGGAGCGGTGCATAGATGCCCCCTCACCTTGTTGTCGCGCCGCTTTTGATTGCGTTTGTCACGGCTGTACTCACGCTATTTCTTCGACGGGTTCCTCGTGTCCAACGCACGGCGAGTCTTATGGGTGCGCTTGCGTATCTCGGAAGTGTGGCGTTGCTCGCTAAAACTGTCGCAGCTCGGTCAATACTTGTCTATCAGATTTCAGGATGGCCTGCTCCCTTCGGCATCACACTCGTGGCTGACGCGTTGTCGGTGTTCATGCTTGGACTTACTGCCATAGTTTCGCTCGCCGCAGTCGTCTTCTCAATGCGGTTCATGAGCGAATACGCCCAGCGTGTTTCCTATCATTCACTCTATCATCTGATGGTCGTCGGCATTACTGGTTCGTTTTTGACCGGCGATGTGTTCAACCTCTTTGTCTGGTTTGAGGTGATGTTGATATCGAGCTACGTGCTTGTGGCTTTCTACAGCGGGCCCGAACATACACGTGCGGCGCTCCAGTATACTGTACTCAATCTACTAGGGAGTGCCGTCATGCTGCTCGCTATCGGTGGCCTCTATGCCACTACCGGTACGTTGAATATGGCCGATATGGCCCGCCGGCTCGGGAATCCCGAGCGGTTTGGCGTTGATCCTGTTCCCGTGCTTGGTCTCGCCGCTCTTCTTTTCTGCGTGTTCGCACTTAAGGCTGGTATCGTCCCCTTCCAGTTCTGGGTGCCTGCTGCCTACCGCGCTGCTCCCGCGCCCGTTGCGGCGATGCTCGCTGGCATCGTCAAGAAAGTTGGCGTCTACGCGATTATCCGGCTTTACTTCACTGTCTTCGCGGCTGCAACCCTTCCGGAACCTCTCTCACTGCCGGGCCTTACAGGCACGTCGTTTCTTGACTTTTTTGGCCCAGTGATGTTCGTCATGGCGGCGGCAAGCATTCTTCTCGGGGGTATCGGTGCAGTGAGTCGCCCCGATTTGGATGGGTTACTCGCCTATTCGAGTATCAGCCAGATTGGATTTATTGTCCTGCCACTTGCAGTCGCTGCCACGGTGCCGGAGGTGCGCGCACTCGGCATTGCGGCTACACTCATCTACACGCTCAATCATGGTCTCGCCAAGTCGATGCTGTTTCTCGCTAGCGGCACAGTGCAGGACGCGATCGGGTCACTCCGGTTCACCGATCTCGGAGGACTCGCTCAGCGGACGCCTATTCTTTCCGCTAGCGTGTTCATTGGCGTGCTCGCGCTCATTGGTATCCCGCCGTTATCGGGCTTTTTCGCTAAGCTATTTGTTTTTCGGACGACCACGAACGCTAGCGTTCTCGGAGGGTGGGGTGCGGTTCTTGCGCTCCTGGTTGCCCTTGGTGGCTCGATATTCACCATCGCGTACGTCACTCGTGCGTGGAACCGTGGCTTCTGGGGCACACAATCAGAAGCCGTTCGGACAGCGACGTACCCACCTGTCCTCGTGACGGTTGTTACCGGTCTCGCCGCTTTGTTGCTCATCGTTGGGATCGGATTTGAACCTGTACTGAGGGTGGTTGAGGCCGCCGCAGAGGCCGCACTTGCTCGTGAGGAGTACGTCAATACCGTCCTCTCAGGGGTAAGAGGGGCAGATGAAGTGTTGGCCGGTTCTCAAACTACTTTGGAGCCTTCCCAAGGAACGATTTGAAGCCTATATCTTAGCTTAGGATCCGTTGTAGAGTATACAATCTAATTTCTCTTTGAAAAGATGTTTATAATTGGACATAGGAAGGCTTGCTTTCTCGTTGAGCGATCAAGAGATACATACCGGCTGGCGGCAAATAACGGATGACCACCCAATGACTTCAGAGCATGTCGGTAGCGATACTACGGCTAATTATCTACTCGCACTCTCGGTCGCAGTCGGACTTGCCGCCGGTGGTTTTCTTGTCTCGAACTTTCTCTCGCTTCCACTTTTGGCACTGTTCTCATTTTTTGAGATTTCCTTTCAGAGCACCATCGGATACGCCGCTTCAACGCTCCTCCAAGGTATCGCGTTCGTCCTCGTCGTTGTCGTGTATATGCGCTATACCAACCATTCAGATTTGCTCAATATCCGACGTCCCTCTATGTCGAATCCCGAACGAATCCTGCGCGACCTCGGCTGGGTTATCGGCGGCTCTATCCTTCTCCTCGTCGCATCGCAGGCTGTTGGGATGGCTCTTCAGCAGTTTGGTCTCGCACCTGGAACTAATCGAATCGTGAGTGCCGTCAGACAGGACCCAACGCTGGCGCTGTATCTCATTGTGCTTTCGTTCGTTGCGACCGGGCCAGGTGAAGAGACGCTGTTTCGCGGCGGCGTGCAGGGTATCCTTCGAGGTACGTTCTCGCCGGTTTCGGCTGTTGTTCTGTCAAGCGCATTGTTTGGCTTTGCTCACGTCACAGCCGTTGTTACTGGGAGTGGTGCGAGCGGTATTCCAGGATACGTGATTTCAGCATTTGTCCTTGGTCTCGTTCTTGGAGGCCTCTATGAGCATACTAACAATCTCCTCGTCCCGGTGCTGGTCCATGGTGCGTACAACGCAATCCTCTTTATTCAACTCGCAATCGGATTGGTGTGATGCAGCTCCCTCTATCGATTATGTCACAGACTGCAAACAGAAAAAGACTCCACAGGTCGCAGATGAGACTTTATCGAAATTTTATACAATTCAGCTCGTTTGTCGCCAAGATCGGGTGACCTGCGAAAGCAGGACTAACCGGAGAAGTACAGGTAAGAGTCTCTTCGTAATATCTATCATATGTGCCGAATATCATCCTCTATGGCCGACTTACCGCCCCGTCGTTGGCTTATTCGGAGTCTGCTCGGATTGTTCGTGCTGTCGCTGCTCTTGTTCAGCGGAGTGATGACAGTTTCATACGATGAACCAATGCTCGAAGCGAACGCCACCGAGTCCACACCAAAAGGTGACACAATCGTTTCCAGTCAGGGCTGGAATGCCCGCGGCGTGTCGCTCTCAGGCCGCCCTGCACGACTTGTATCCGTCGGCTCACGAGGTGATGTTGAGTGGACCTACAACGGTTCCAACAACCGTCAGAGCTGGTTTTACGATGTCGACCCGCTACCGAACGGCAACCTGCTGGTTGTCAACCCCTATCCGGGGACATCGGTAGTCTATGAGTTTGATCCCGAAACCCAAGAGCGAGTCTGGACTGAGAAGTTTAACCTTTCAGATATTCATGACATCGATCTCATTAACGGCGACGAACTCCTTGTCGCGGGAATCAACTATGATACCGGCTCTACCAGCAACGATAGTGTATTCATTTATAATCGAACTACGGACAAGACCACGTGGGAATGGAAATTCAAGAACTACTATCCAAACGACGCAGACAAGGGTATCAAAACCAAGGATTGGACCCACGTTAACGATATCGATGAGATCCGCGATGGCGAATTTTTGATTTCGGTGCGCAACATGGATCAAGTGATCGTCGTCAACCGCTCGACAAAAATGATTGAGATGCGCCTCGGTGAAGACGACAACTACGGAACATTGTACGAACAACACAACCCGACTTACCTCGAAAGTAAGAACGGCACGCCGACAATTCTCGTCGCTGACTCGGAGAATGATCGAATTGTGGAGTACACACGTATGGGCGGGCCACCGGGTGAGGGCGAGTGGGAGCGAACGTGGACATTAACCGGTGACCTAAACTGGCCGCGTGATGCTGATCGGCTTCCGAACGGAAATACTCTCGTGACGGACACGTTGAACCACCGCGTGATGGAAGTCACACCCGCTGGAAAGGTGGTTTGGGAAATGTACGCTCCGTGGGCTCCCTACGACGCCGAACGAATAGCGTACGGCGACGAGGCCGGCGGCCCCACCATCCGCGATCAGAACGCCTCGGGAACCGCCGAACTCCACGGCGGTAGCGGGATCGGCGTAACCAATCTTCCGACGGTCCCAGATGTCGTGAGTAGTGTGGTCGCGGAAACGCCACTCCCACCTCAAGTGACCAGTCTTGCTGAGCGCTGGAGACGTGTTTCACCGTGGTTCAAGCCGACATGGATGCCAATTTGGGCGTTTTCTTTCCTGACAATTGGGTTTTTCGTGGTTGTTCTCTGGGCCGTCGGTGAGGGGGTATACCAACGCCACCTCGTCCGGCGACAGATCGCTGCTTCTCTTCAAGGTGTACGGAACCGACTATCATAATGTACTCAGCTTTTCACGTTGGACAGGTGATATGAATCACTGTACGGCAGCCAGTTGGAACCGAAATTCGGCGATCGTACGAGCGCAGTACCGGTCACGATTCGGCTGAATCACAGCAAACCTACCCGATCAAACACAACTCGTGACACGGTCGCTCTCGATTGAGACGCCAGTAGAACGCTTCGGACGTCTATTCTCCCCAAGAATATGTCGATTCTCCAACGTGCAAAGCTGAGATAATGTATTAAATCTGCGGCGGTGACGCTCGGGATGACCGTGGGACACACTGCTCGTCGACACCTCAAGCGGGCGGCTGAACGACGCAATTCCACAGCGAGGGAAGCGAGCTACAGTCACTCTATAATTCCTGTTTCGAGAACTTAACTGAAGCCGCGAGTATCTACCCCACTTTCGACACCCAAATGTGTTCTTGTGAGCAAACCCTATGATCAAGATCGAGTTGATGGTAGATTTTGTCA
>NZ_JBNTJU010000038.1:0-16998 GCF_051195015.1 Halococcus sp. AFM35 | reverse complement strand
CTAACCACGATACACATCAGCCAACTGTCTGTAAAGGCTCTGTCTCAGCACTCAGCAACACACACCTTGGCAGGGTCGGATGATTCCCAGCTATTGGAAATGCACTCTGCATTCATCTGCCTCCCTACCCAAATTTGATAGAGATACACATGCAACTGCAGATCGAAAGCAGCCACAGCGAGCAAATCAGGGGACGATTACTGGCCCCATGAACGAATCAACCATCGAATTCAGCGACCGATCCACCGAGATCGAACACGAACCAGCATCCGAGACGAACACTTCCACCTCCTGTTCCGAATGCGGAGGACAGATCATCCGCGATGAAAACCACGGCGAGACAGCATGCGAAGACTGTGGCTTGATCCTTAACGACGAGGAACTGGATCACGGCCCTGAGTGGCGGGCGTTCTTCAGTGAAGAACGAAACGAGAAGAGTCGTGTTGGTGCACCGATAACACAACTTCTCCACGATAAGGGGCTGAGTACCACCATCGGCTGGCAGAACAAAGACGTCTACGGCAACGCGCTCTCCAGCCGCCAACGGCAAAAAATGAGCCGACTCCGGACGTGGGACGAGCGATTCCGAACGAAGGATGCCCACGAGCGGAATCTGAAACAAGCCTTCGGCGAGATCAACCGGATGGCGTCCGCACTTGATGTTCCTGAGCCAATCCGAGAAACCGCTGGTATCCTCTATCGGCGAGCCGTCGAGGAAAACTTGCTTCCAGGTCGGGCCATCGAAGCGATGGCCACGGCCAGCCTCTATGCGGCGGCCCGACAGCACGGCACTCCACGCACGCTGGTTGAATTTGCAACGGTGAGCCGCGTCGAAAAGCTTCGTACTCAACGGGCATATCGCTATCTCTCACACGAACTCGATCTACAGATCGCACCGGCAGACCCACTCCAGTACGTTCGCCAATTCGCGTCGGAACTCGACGTGAGTGACGAGGCGGAGCGTCTGGCACGTGAATTGCTTGACGTCGCCGAAGCCCAGAACGTTTACAGTGGGAAGAGTCGAGCCGGCCTCGCAGCCGCAGCCCTCTACGCAGCGACCCACCTCACGAACGAAGGTCTTACCCAAGCAACCGTGAGCGATGTCGCCCACGTGAGCCACGTGACTATTCGAAACCGATACCAAGAACTACTCGATGTGTACGAAAGATGGGACTGAATCCGCATGATTTGGCGTGTTGATTCGGCATTCACCTGTATTTCATCCCACCATCAGGAGCAGAACGGAGTGGTGGCATGAACAGCGACCAAAGAGAACGCAAAATTCTTGCAACGCTTGCCGAACACGGTCCGTTGCACGTCATGGCAATCGCTCGGGAGGTTGACGATCACCCAATCTCTGTTGATCGGACCTGTACTCGCCTCTACAATGGCGGCCACATCCATCCGTGCGGCCGTGGTCAGTATCGACTCACCAACCACGAACAACAGCGACTCACAGACTCCCACGACCGGAGCACCTAGGCGTACAAAGACAGCCTGATTTCGAATTGCGGTGATTGGAAAGCAGCCCTCTAATCGCCGGGCAGCGTAGGAGTTATCCTGAAGTACTTTCTCAAGTATGGCTGTTTATCAACTTATTAGCCACATATCAAGAGATATTCTATAAGTACCCATTTCTGTTTATAATTCCAACCCTAGTAAGAATGCATGGGATATAGATAGTGTAACATTTACTTCGCAATTGCAGATTGATCAATAGAGGGATCATGATTGGCGTTTGGGGATAGGGAGTGCTATCCAACTACGTCGTACTTTTTATTGGTCTCGGTTGCGTACTGCCGTGGGATGAGTTTCATGCGTTTCGGCATCATACTGCCGTTCCCCGACATTTCCTCCTACCGACCGGGTGGGAGCGTCTGAATGACAGCGTGTGCGCTCTGTGAACTCCCCGTCGAGGAGCCGGTCACCGCCCCGGATGTTGACGGCGAGTTCTGCTGTCGTGGTTGTCTCGAAGTCGCCCGCCTCGTCGACGAGGGCGAGGAGACCGACCTCTCGATTACGGATATCCGCGAGCGCGCCACGGAGGAAGACTCCGAACTATCGGTCCCTGACGGCGCGGAGACGGCGTATCTCTCGGTCGATGGGATGCACTGCCAGACTTGCGAGGGGTTCATCGAACTGCTCGCCGAGGAGGAGTCGGGCGTCCACGAGGCGCGTGCGAGCTACGCGACCGAGATGTTGCGCATCGTCTTCGACCCAGACGAAACCGACCGCTATGCGCTCGCCGAGGCGGTGAGCCGGCTGGGCTATCGCGCGAGCGGTCCCGACGAAGAGGACGACTCGCTACGCTCGCGCGTCGAGTTCGGCAAATATCGGGCCATCCTCGCCGCCGTGGTGATGATGCCGGTGCTGATTCCCTACGTACTATTCATCTACCCTGTGTATCTCGGCATTTACCCCGAGAGCTTCCTCTACGGCTCGACCATCGAGGCGATGGTGTTCGGCCCGCTCGCGGTCTGGAGCACGCTGATTCTTATCGGGCTTGGCTACCCCATCTTCCGCGGGGCCTACGTGAGCCTGCGCGTCGGCCGTCCGAACATGGACGTGCTCATCGCCATCGCCGTACTGGCAGCCTATGGCTACTCGATGGCAACTTTCCTCACCGGCGGGCGCGACCCCTACTTCGACGTCGCGGTGATGGTACTCGTCGTCGTCACCATTGGCAATCACGTCGAGTCGCGCGTCAAACGCGCCGCGCTCGGCAACCGGACCGACCTCACCGACTCGCGCGCGAGCGAGGCGCGACGGATGGTCGACGACACGACCGAAACCATCGATATCGAGGCCTGTGAGCCGGGCGACCAATTGCTCGTCAAACCCGGCGAGCGGATTCCTGTGGATGGGACCATCGTCGAAGGGACCGCCGCCATCGATGAATCCCTCGTCACCGGCGAGTCGGTCCCCCAGCGCAAATCCGCTGGCGACGAGGTGCTGGGTGGGACGGTACTCACCGACAGCGCACTCGTCGTCGAAGTGGGACCCGATGCGACCAGCACCATCGACCGACTCGTCGAGTTACTCTGGAGCGTCAAGAGTACGGATTCGGGCGTCCAGCGTCTCGTCAACCGGTTTGCGGTCGTATTCGTCCCAGTCGTCGTCTCGCTCGCCGTACTCACGACCGCCGGCTGGCTCGCGCTCGGCAACGCCCCGAGTGCGGCCCTGCTGGCCGGCGTCTCCGTGCTCGTCATCTCCTGTCCGTGTTCGCTCGGCATCGCCACGCCGCTCGCGCTCGCGGCGGCCACCCGCGACGCCGCCGACAATCGGATGCTTGTGCTCAACGAGACCGTCCTCGAACGAATCGACGACTCGGACATCGTCGTCTTCGACAAAACGGGAACGCTCACCACGGGCGAGATGGAACTCGCCGACATCGTGGGTGGGGACGAAGTGCTTGCGATGGCTGCCGCCGTCGAGCGCCGGTCGAGCCACCCCATCGCCGACGCCATCGACGCTGCCGCACCGCCGACCACTCGCTCGGTCTCGGAATTCGAACGCGCCGACCGCACCGTCTCGGCGCTCGTTGAGGACACCCGGGTGGTCGTCGGTCATCCCGACTCGTTCGGCGCGGAGTGGACGACACCCGGAGAAATTGAGGACGCAGTTCTGGAGGCCTACGAGTCCGGCACGCATCCGACGGCGGTCGCATGGGACGGCGAGGTGCAGGGACTCGTGACGGTGCGCGATACGCCACGGGAGGACTGGGCCGATGTCATTGCGGACCTCGCAACGGACGACCGCGAAATCGTCGTCTTGACTGGTGATGACGAGCGGATGACCGAGACCTTTGCGACCCATCCCGCAGTCGATCAGGTCTTCTCGGGCGTGCGCCCCGAATCGAAGGGCGCAATCATCCGCGGCCTGCGCGAGCGCGGGACGACCACGATGGTCGGCGACGGAACCAACGACGCGCCGGCGCTTGCGAGCGCCGATTTGGGGATCGCCGTGGCCAGCGGCACCGAAATCGCCATCGAGGCCGCCGACGCCGTCGTGATGGACGACCGCCTCGACGCCGTGCCCGAACTGTTTGCACTGGCGGGCGCGACGCGCGGGCGTATCAAACAGAATCTCGTCTGGGCGGGCGCGTACAACGCAGTGGCGATTCCGCTCGCCATCACGGGCGTCATCACGCCGTTGCTCGCCGCGCTCATGATGGCCGTCAGCAGCCTTCTCGTCGTCTATAACTCCAAGCGCCGGCTGATAGACGATTCCGAACGGTCGATGCCATCCGGGGACCGTCCGCAGGTACAGGCTCAGCCCCAATCGAACTAAGTCGGCGCTCGGTCGATATTCCAACCCAGTCTCTACTTTACGGTTTCAGACACTTCAACGACGCTCTTGCCGAATCTGGCGAAACAGTCGCATAGGAACTACGGCATCCCACCGTGTGCTAGTGATCATGCTCCAACAGACAGCTTTCGGCGGGATGTTCCAGAACGTTGTTGAGCGGCAGGCAATGGTGTTCCGCTCCGAGCCGCTTGACGCCAACTCTTTCGCAGATCATTCACCTTGTTGAAGATTCGATGAATTTCTCAAGGAGGGTAGAATTGAGGCATTGCTGAGCGATCACCTCACCGATAGCAGCGAGCGGATACCGTTCGGTGGGATCGATAGACAGAACCATGTAAATAGTGAGCGGGATGCATCGAAGACTCGTTCATTGCACAGCAGAGCAACTGCCTATCAGTATCAGCTACTGCTTCTTATCGATGAATCACGACCCGATTCTAACGGATTTGCGCGACCAACATAGTTCCAATTCTTAGCGCCTCTGTTGATCGCCTTGATACGGACTGTAACTAGCACACCACCCGTTCGGTTGGATGTCTCCTTCTACGATACTGCACGCACCCAGCCCATCGCCGTTTTTGTCCGGAATGTAGAACAAACAGCCCGAACACCGCTGATTGTTTCGTGGCTGCGATTGATACTGTACAGCGCTTTTGCTCTGGAGTGAGTCGGGGTTTCGCTCTGTTCCTCCTTGGTTTGTCGCCGTCCGATATGTATCCGGGACGGGACCACTCAAATCCGGTGTACCGTTGGCCGTCGCCCCCTCGGCGGTTCTCTTGCCTGCCGCATCGGTGTTGGGTGTCTCGGAAGTTTCGCCACTACTCGTCGTTCCTTCGCTCGGTGTGGTCTCACCACTGCTGTCAGTAGCTGGTCCGTTCCCAGCAGTGGTTGTTCCTTGGCCTCCCGTTCCATCGTCGCTGGCACAGCCGGCGAGACTGGCGACTGCTGCACTCCCCATCAGATGCAGGACGGTTCGTCGTGATTTTCGGGTCGGGGCATCCATTGGGTCTTTCTACCAGCATATAGAAAATGACTGTTGTGGTACGATAGTCTAAAACACGGTCGGGCACCTGAGTTTATCAGCCGAGGATTCGGCTTCGCTATCATCAATCTTCGTGAGTCGATTCAAGCTGAATCCTGAGACATGATTGGTCGGTAGCTGTTTGCAAGGACGAGAATCGTTCCCGCACTCATCAATATCGCGGCAACGATTGGCGTGACAGCTCCGATGGCTGCAAGTGGAAGACCGATGATCGGTGTGAGAAATGCCAACGTAAGGTTTTCCACAAGCCGTCGCCGGGTTTTGCGCGCTATCTCGAAGAGATCAACGAAAGGCAAGAGATCATCGGTGGTCACCAACGCGTCCGCAACTGTAACCGTGAAATCGCTCCCGGACACCATCGCAACGCCAAGATCGGCGGCTGTGAGTGCTGGTGCATCGTTCGTCCCATCACCCACCATCGCCACCGTTCCTTTCTTTTTGAGATCTTGGATTATTTCCTCTTTTCCCTCCGGAGAGATGTCTGCGAAAACTTCGTCGATAGCGGGATGATCCTCAAACTGCTGAGCAACTCTCGGGTCGTCCCCAGTGATCATGACGATTCGTCGGTTCTCAGCACTGAGGCTTTCAACAACGTCTTCCCAGCGTTTGCGGGGCGTATCTGAAAGGGCAATAACTCCAGTCGCTTCCCCGTTCCATCCTACAACCGTTGGAAGGTCGCCACGCTCTCGGATGTGCAAGATGGACTCCTCAATAGATGGGGGACAATCCCATTCGAGTTCGTCGAGGAGTGCTGGGCTCCCCACTGCGGTGGTCTCTCTGTCGATAGTTGCCGTGACTCCGTAGCGATGACGCTCGAAATCAGTACTCTGTGTGGGTTCCGTGACGTGCGCACGTATTGCTGCTGCAATTGGATGGCTAGAACGCGATTCGACAGCTGCCGCTCGCTGGAGGACTTCATCCGCTGCTTCGCTCGTCTCAACATCCGCGACGTGCATTTCACCGGTGGTGAGCGTGCCTGTCTTATCGAATACAATGGTATCTGCATCGGTGATGCGTTCAAGTACTGTCTGATCAAGGATCGGAATACCTCGGTCAGCTGCTGTAGAGAGTCCACGGCCAATCGCAAGCGGTGTTACCAAACTCAGAGAAACGGGACACGCAATAATGAGAACGGTAAGTGCGGTCAGGAATGCTGAGTCGCCTGTCTCACCAAGCGCGAGCCATGCGGCAAACGTCACAACAGCGAGACCACAGACGAACACGGTGTAGGCTGAAATCACACGATTCGTGAGACGTTCGGCGTTTGTTTGGTCAGCTTGGAGATTCCAGACCAGATCTCGCAACTGGTCAAGCGTACTAGTCGCGTTCTCGCCGACTTGGATTTCGAACGCACCGTCGATAGCGACTGAACCACCGATAACATCGTCACCGGGACGCTTTCGTTGTGGTCGTGCTTCACCGGTGATGAGGGCCTCGTTGACAGTTCCTTGGCCGTCAACAATCGTTCCATCAAGAGGGATATGTTCGCCGGGTCTGACCAGGAACAGATCACCTTCTTCGCATTCCTCGGCCGCTATCGTTTCAGTTTCTCCCTCGTCAGTGAGTCGATAGACTGTCGTTTCAGCGTTTCTCAGACGTCCAGTCAGCTCCCTCACTGCGCGGCGCTTGTATTTAGCTCGGATCTGGTTACTAACTATTGCGATGACAATGATTGTCGTTGCAACGTCGAAAAAGAGAAATTGGCGACCGAGGAAAGCGAGCGACGTAATTGAGTAACCGTAGGTTACGATAGCCGAGAGTGAAATGAGAACATCGACGGTGAGCCGGTGGTCGCGAAGGCTGATATACGCTGAACGGAGAATTGGGAATCCAACGCCAAAAACGATAATTGTGGTGAAGAGCGCAAGTGGTCCGTAGATCCCGATGACAATGATATGGTTGTTGAGGAAGGTATTCGGAAAGATGCCGAGATAAACAGGGTAGAAGAACGCGAGATAGAACATATATACTAGTGAAATGACAATATATGAGAATATTATTCGGAAGTGTTGGAAGCTGAATGCGCTTCGATCCGCCGATGTTTCGCCAGGAGACGGTTCTGAGGCTCGATAACCCCACTTGGAGAGGCCTTCTTCGATTGTTTGTCGATCTACTTGCGTAGGATCGTGATCGACCCGCATCATTTCGGTCGTATAGCTTGCCGAGGCGTTCCGAACGCCGTTGATACCTGTGGCGAGGCGTTCGAGATAAGACTCGCAAGCACGCGTGTGCATTCCACTCATCGAGAGATAGGTGGTTTTGGTTGTATTAGCCGTAGTCTCTGTAGTGGAGTCTTCCTGAGAGAGGCCAGTACTCGTCATGTTTGTTTAGAAGTGGAAAGGCCGCAGTCTCGCTGATCCATATTTTGATGCCGCACGTACTTTTTAGACACTAGAGTGATCATCTATGGAACCTTCTCCGGTCCGTATTCCACGTTGCATCCAACCCTCTTCAAGAGTTCCGAAAGCCGCTGAGTAGATCGTTATCACAAGTACCCTCGTTGGCCAATATTCGTTTCTTACGCAGATCACTCCTCCGTACGGACGCTGAATCGTATTGAAGTACCACTATACGGCCTTGTTGACTGTTTCGTTCTCAATGTGCTTCATCAGATTCGATAAGAACATCTAAGCATTCATTGTGCTGTAGATTCCACTACGGGCATATGGTGGAAGCCCAATTAATGCTGACAGTGTTGATGGGGCTGTTACTGGCGGGCGTGGCCGCCTGGCTCAGCCGCGTTGAGAACTGGCGCTCGTACACGCCGCTCGCTGGCGGTGGGGGTGCCATCGGCGAGGAGAGCGGTTACGCGCACGAGGAAAAACCGAGCGGTCTCATTCGCTGGCTCACTACTGTCGATCACAAAGATATCGGTATCCTCTATGGTGTTTACGCCACTATCGCGTTTACGGTTGGCGGTCTCATGGTCATCCTAATGCGGACCGAACTCCTCGCGCCTGCCGAGGACATTATCGGTGCGCAGTTCTACAACTCGCTGTTGACCAGCCACGGCATCACGATGCTGTTCCTGTTCGGCACCCCGGTACTGTCGGCCTTCGGTAACTATCTCATCCCGCTGCTCATCAATGCCGACGACATGGCGTTCCCACGCATCAACGCCATCGCGTTCTGGATGCTGCCGCCGGGTGCACTATTGATCTGGGCCGGGTTCTTGGTCGTGCCGTTCACCGACATCCAGCCCGCACAGACCGCGTGGACGATGTACACGCCGCTGTCGGCGGGTGTCGGCTCCGGGACCCAAGGTGGTGTCTCCGGGCTGGGCGTCGATTTCATGTTGTTGGGATTACACCTCACGGGTATCTCGGCGACGATGGGAGCGATAAACTTCATCGCGACCATCTTCAGCGAGCGGGGTAGCGACGTCAACTGGGCGAATCTCGACATCTTCAGCTGGACAATGCTCACTCAGTCAGGACTGATTCTGTTTGCGTTCCCGCTTTTAGGTAGTGCACTCATCATGCTCTTGCTTGATCGCAACTTCGGGACGACGTTCTTCGCGGTCGAGGGTGGTGGTCCGATCCTCTGGCAACACTTGTTTTGGTTCTTTGGCCATCCGGAGGTTTACATCCTCGCACTACCGCCAATGGGACTGTTGAGTTTCCTCATTCCGAAATTCTCGGGGCGCAAGCTGTTCGGTTTCAAGTTCGTCGTCTACTCGACGCTGGCCATCGGCGTCCTCTCCTTCGGCGTCTGGGCACACCACATGTTCACGACGGGCATCGATCCGCGCATCCGTGCGAGCTTCATGGCCGTCTCGCTGGCCATCGCCATCCCGAGTGCCGTGAAGGTGTTCAACTGGACGACCACGCTCTGGGGCGGGAATATTCGACTCACCACGCCGATGCTGTTCTGTATTGGCGCTGTCTCGAACTTCATCTTCGGCGGTGTTACGGGCGTGTTCCTCGCGGCCATCCCCGTTGACCTCGTGTTGCACGATACCTACTATGTGGTCGGGCACTTCCACTACATCCTCATGGGATTGCTCGGCTTCGCGGTGTTCGCCGGCATCTACTACTGGTTCCCCATCTTTACTGGCAAGATGTACCAAAAGCGCCTCGCGAAGTGGCACTTCTGGCTGACGATGGTCGGGACGAACATCACCTTCTTCGCCATGCTGCTGCTGGGCTATCTCGGTATGCCCCGCCGGTACGCGACCTACACCTTCGGCGTCGGACCCCAGGATATAATGACGGTTCTCCATCAGGTGACAACGCTCGGCGCGTTCCTCATCCTGGTCGGGCAGATCATCTGGCTCTGGAATATGATCCAGTCGTGGTACGAAGCGCCCACGCTGGAGGACAACGACCCGTGGGACCTGAAGGAGAGCAACCAGTTCACCAACGAGTGGGGCTGGAACGAGCGCCGGATGGAGACGGCCATCGCCGACGGCGGCGAGAAAAGCGAAGAGGATGAGGACAGAACCGATGGCGGCGCAAGAATCGACGGCTCGGCTGAGTAGTTTCTGAGTTCAACGATAGCTCACCACGAACCCATCTAGACTGGTGCTGTCGCTTCCGCTAGTGGAAACAAGAATGACGGCCATAATTGCCATCAACAGCGCGATACTTGAGAGAGTCATTAGCAAGATTTTATTTTTATCCATATTGTGAATAAGCAGTTGCGTCCGCGATTTGATCGGGCGTTTCAGTGGCGATCCGTCCGAACTCGTCGCGTAGCATCTCCTCTTTTGAGGGTGACTGGGTTCCCCGGTGACACGAAACTCTCAGGCGGCAAGCCGCCTTCGTCGAATGCCGTCGGAATCGGGACTGCCTTCTCCCGCTGAGTTGTGGTCTCGATGATCTCGACGCATTCTCGGGGAATGAATTTCCTGTCGTCGCATCCGGGACGAGAAAAAGGTTGGATTGGTTCTCGACACACGAGTACGTAGCACGGTATCGGCCGCGGCAGTCGTCGGTTGTTTGCTCGGTATCACCGGCTGTTTGCTGTTGCCTGCCGCGCTGTTCGCCGTTGTTCCTGTCGTGAGGTGGTCAGCGCTGTTCGTCGCCGTCGAGGCGTATCTCACTCGGTCCCGACCGCGCCGCTGGCAGTGGTCTTCGTCGCAATTACCTCAGTCATCTTCATTGTCGTCTGCCGTGGAGCCCTAAGGCCAGAGCTCATCATCTACGTTGATTTCTCTATTTGGCCTCTCTTGCCTACAGTTTCGTACTCGGCGGTGCTCACCATCGCCTCGTGGAACAGTAGCGAGCTATCAAAGCGAAACCGGCCAAACCGACGAGAGAAACCATGCTTATACATCAAGACCAAGTAGGCTAACTATGGTTCCGGACTACCGATTGGCAGGATGGGCCCAGCCATGATCGGAGGCGGCATCGTGCTGGCGGTTTTCGGGGTGTTGCTGGTCGCGCTCATCACGCAATTTCTCAAAACCAAGGGTTGGTCCTCGCCTATTCCCCGCCCCGACGGCGGTTATCTCTCTGGCGACGAGACCGCCACCGAATACGAGGAGAAGCAGTCGGGCCTGCTGCGTTGGCTTACCACTGTAGACCACAAGGACATCGGAATCCTCTATCTCGTTTTCGGTACTGTGGCGGCGCTGTGGGGCGGTACCGAGGCGATGATGATGCGGACCGAACTCCTCACTCCACAGGCCGATGTCTGGACCGCGGCCACCTACAGCGGACTCTTCACGACCCACGGCATCACGATGCTGTTTTTCTTCGCCACACCTGTGTTCTTCGGCATCGGGAACTACTTCATCCCACTCCTACTCGACGCCGAGGACATGGCCTTTCCGCGCATCAACGCAATCGCGTTCTGGATGCTGCCGCCAGCGCTGCTGCTCGCGCGGGCGGGCCTGCCCGCCGATGCGCTCGGCAAAATCCTTTCTACAGTCGGGATTCGCATCCCGTTTCTCGAAGCGCTCAAACCACCAGAAACCGGCTGGACGCTGTACGCGCCGCTATCGATTCAAACATCGAACCCCCAGGTTGACCTGCTGCTGCTCGGCCTGCATCTGAGCGGCATCGCGACGACCCTCGGCGCGATAAACTTCATCGTCACTATCGTCTCCGAGCGTAGCGACGATGTCGGCTGGCCGGACGTCGACATTTTCAGTTGGACGATGCTCACTACGAGCGGTCTTGTCCTGTTCGCCTTTCCTCTACTGGGTAGTGCGCTCATCATGATGCTGCTTGATCGCAACTTCGGGACGACGTTCTTCCTTGTCGAAGGTGGTGGCCCCATTCTCTGGCAACATCTCTTTTGGTTCTTCGGCCATCCGGAGGTCTATATCATCTTCCTGCCGGCCACAGGGTTGATGAGCACCATCCTCCCGAAATTTTCCGCGCGCAAACTGTTCGGCTTCAAGTTCATCGTCTATTCGACACTCGCCATCGGTGTCCTCTCCTTTGGCGTCTGGGCACACCACATGTTCACGACGGGCATCGACCCGCGCGTGCGGGCGAGTTTCATGTTCGTCTCGCTGGCCATCGCGGTCCCGAGCGCGGTGAAGGTGTTCAACTGGCTTTCGACGATGTACGACGGCCGGATTCGCCTGACTGCACCGATGATACTCGCCGTCGGCTCCATCAGCATGTTCGTCATTGGCGGCGTCACGGGCATCTTCTTGGCGGCGATTCCCGTCGACCTCGTCTACCACGACACTCAGTACGTTGTCGGACACTTCCACTTCATCATCATGGGTATCATCGTGATGATGATGTTTGCGGCGAGTTACTACTGGTATCCGATCATCACCAAGCGGATGTACGACCAGCGCCTCGCACGCCTGCAGGCGGTGCTCACCATCCTCGGCGTGCCGCTAACGTTTGGACCGATGCTCCTTTCGGGCGCGCTCGGCCTGCCGCGGCGGTACGCCGACTACCCCGAACAATTCGCCATTTTCAACCAGATTTCCTCGGTCGGCGCGTTCATTATCGGCATCAGCGTGCTGCTGTGGCTGTGGAACATGGTCCAGTCCTATCGCGTCGGCCCGCGTGTCCGCGACGCGGACGTCTGGAACCTCAAGGAAATCGACCAGTTCACCCGCGAGTGGCAGTGGTTCGAGGAGAAGCTCGACGAGCGCTACGGCACCGACGGCGGCGAGGAGTGAGCAGAGCGAACGAGTGGAAGTTTTAGCCGAGGAGAAATCCCATCACCCGGCGATGGTGACCAGATAGATGACGAACACGACGCTACGGCCACTGTGATCCGCCCACCGTCCGTGCGTTGAGGTCTCGGACACACGGCTTCTGCTGCTCGCCGGAAAACCAGCCGCCTTTTGTCCGCGTACGTACTACTCGCGCCATGAACCAAAACGAGCTCCTGCTGGCAGTTCTCTCGGGCATCGCGCTGTTGATGGCGGTCATGGCCATCGTTCTCGTCGCCACCAGTTGAGCCGTTAGAACAGGTGGAACGGTTTGATGGGAGTGCCCGAGCGCCTACTCGGATTCGGCCGAACCGTCGACAGTTTCGCCGCTGTCAGTCATCGCTGCACCTTCCTCTCCACCGCCGTTGGCGATAGCCGTCTCCAAGCGGCGCTCGTTCCAGCCCCACTCGTTGGTGAACTGGATGGTCTCATGGGTTGTTGTCTTCGCCGACGCTTCGTACCACGACTGAATCATATCTCAAACCCAGATGATCGGCCGATCAGGATGAGGAGCGCACTAAGCGTGTCATCTGATGGAGAACGGCCAATATTTCTTGGGGGATTGACACCGAAGGTGTAGGTCGCATACCGCCGCGGCATGCCGCGATAGTCCAACAAGAGCATAGCGGAGAAGGTTTTACGAGAAGCTGAGCGCGACCGAAGGGAGCGCGATTCCTCGAAATAAAACGTGGTGGCCGGGTTAATCAGCGCCTGCCGCGGCGGTCGTGTCGGTACTCGTGTGCCCGTCGTTGGGTGATTCGTATGCCCAGACCGTGGTCACCACGAGTGCGGCGAAGATGACGAGCGCGGCGGCGTGGTGGGTGACTTGGACGAGCGCCGTGTAGAGGGTGACGGTGGCCCCGCCGAGCAGGATTTGGACTGGGAGGACGACCAGCGCCACAGCGCTAGCGATGCGCGTTCTGCGGCTTCTCCCGCCGCGCCATGCGGCGTAGGTTGTTCCGAGAATCATGAATCCCGTAATCATGGCGACGAGTCGGTGAGACCATTCGATGAAACTCGGCCAGTTCGCCGGGAAGAGCCCGAACACAGCGCCGTTGCAGAGCGGCCAGTTGGCCCCGCAGGACAGGCCTGCACCCGCGGCGGCGGTGTACACACCGAGGAGGATGAGCGCGAACGTCATCCCAGTGGTGGCGGCGGCGAGGTGGCGAAAGCGAACCATCACGAAGGATTGGGCGCGGCAGTATTTACGTCTGTTTGACTCGACACAAGCGCTATCACCGCGAGAACGGTGATGTTTCCAACGGCATATATTCCAAAGGTCAGACCTGTGGCAGTGAGCGTGGATCGGAGGCGTAAGTCGATCTCCATCGTTCCATAGCTGGTTGGTGGTGCCGCCATTAACAGACTTTGATACGTATGAAAAAGCTATGTAATATAAGAAGTGTTGGATCACGACTAATTCGCTGTGAGCACTGTCACCTATTCTGAATACCATGTTGCAAAGGTACGATAGGAAGTGAACCACCACGATTAAACTGATAACCAACTTCCATCGAATCGTCCTAATGCGCTTGCCCTCCCGTCAACAGTTCGGTGCTGTGTTGATCCTCATTGCTGCGGTCAGCGTTATCGGTTCGCTCGCAGTGAGTGCGGCAACCGCCCCTGATGCCGATATCAATCCCAAGACAGACCCCGCCGAACGGGGACGAACCCTTGTTGGGATGCAGGCCGAGGGGCAGGTCGCCATGTACGATGGGGACGGCAACACCGTTTGGAGGAAAGGCGGCGAGAACGTCGATTACTTCGACGTAACGATGCTAAAGAACGGAACAGTACTGACAGGATTCATTATTGAGGGCCAAGGGCAATGCGGCGAGTATGAATCGCCGTGTTCTCGGACGGGCTTTCGCATCATCGACCCCAAGCCGGACCCACGCATCATCAGCGAGTGGTCGTTTCCGGTGCGGACAAAACTCAATAGCGAGGTTCACGACGCGAATCCGCTTCCGTCCGGTGAAATCTTGATGACTGACATGGATGGAGAGCGCATATTTACGGTCGCCCCGAACGGTACGACCACCTGGCAGTGGAACGGCAGCGAGCGCTACGACGCCCCACCCGACGCGACCACTACCGACTGGCTGCACATCAACGATGTCGACCGCATCGGGCCGGACCGCTACATGGTGTCGGTCCGTAACGCGAACCAACTTGTTGTCGTCGAGCGCGGTAAAGGCGTAGTCGATGTCATCAATGAAGATACTAATAGAGACAACGACGCTAATTGCAAGGCAAACAACGGTCTGGCAGATTATAGCAATGACAGCGGAGGCGACGTACTGTGTGGCGATCCGGAAATCATGGATCACCAGCACAATCCACAGTATCTCGGACCTGGGACGGTGCTGGTAGCGGATTCGGAGAATGACCGCGTAGTGGAATTACACAAGCGAAACGGTGAGTGGGAGGTCGCGTGGGGAGTTAATTCCGCAAATGGCATCGAATTCAACTGGCCACGCGACGCCGACCGCCTCCCCAACGGCAACACCCTCATCACGGATACCCGCAACAACCGCATCGTCGAAGTCGCGTCCAACGGAACCACTGTCTGGAGCACAAAAACCGGCATCTGGCCCTACGACGCCGAGCGACTCCCCTATCAAGAACTCCTCGGCAGCGACCGGCTCCCACGCATGAATACAAGCGGTGACATCCCTGGAGTGGGAGAACAGTCAGTACTACCACTACTCGGGCAGGCACGCACCGGGCTATCGTATGTGATTCCGCTGCCAGCGTGGTTCCAACCGTGGCACATCGGCGTGATCGCTATCGCGGTCGTCTCTTCCATCCTCGGTGGGGGACTGATATGGAGCGGACGGCGATCATGAAAACCATCCGCAATCGACTTTCTCGTCAATGGGTAGCACGGGGAGTCGTATTGGTAGTGATTGTGGCATTGCTCGTCCCTGGGATCGTGTCGGCGTTTACTAACGAACCGACAGAACTCCGGGCCGGAAACGTGACAGAGCCCGCAAACGGCACCACAGTGATCTCCGTCCAAGGGTTCAAGGTATCCGGACAATCAAGCCAAAAGAAGCCAGCGAGGCTTGTTGGTGTCGGTCCCCGTGGGAACACACGCTGGGTATACAATGGTAGCAATAACGGTATTCGGTGGTTCTACGACGTTGATCCGCTCGATAACGGAACGCTCCTACTAACGGGGGCAAAACCGGGAAAAACGGTCGTCGCCGAGTGGAATCCAAAAACAAAAACCACCGTTTGGTCGCGTACGTTCGACTGGGAGGACACTCACGACGTCGACTTGATCAACGGCGACCAGCTCCTCGTTGGCAATATGCGAAACTACAACGAGACCAGCGGTCGGAACAACGACCGCATCCTCGTCTATGACCTCTCTCAAGACGAAATCGTCTGGCAGTGGCTATTTAGAGAACGATATCCGGAAAGCGGTGGGGGAAAATATACCGGCGACTGGAGCCACGTCAATGATGTCGACAAGATTGGACCGGGACAGTACATGGCATCACCCCGCAACTTCGACCAAGTAATCGTTGTCAACCGAACATCGAAGAACATCTCGATGCGCCTCGGTGAAGACGACAACTACGATACCCTCTACGAGCAGCACAATCCACAGTATCTCGAAGGGGACAACGGGACGCCGACAATGCTTGTCGCGGATAGCGAGAACGATCGTATTGTCGAGTACGCAAAACGCAATGAGTCGTGGAAGCGAACGTGGACGCTCACCGGCGACTTCCAATGGCCGCGCGACGCCGACCGCCTCCCTGGCGGCAACACGCTCGTAACGGACACGTTGAACAACCGCGTAATGGAGGTCACGCCGACCGGTAAGGTAGTCTGGGAGTATTACGCCCCGTGGGCTCCCTACGACGCCGAACGAATAGCGTACGGCGACGAGGCCGGTGGCCCAACGATTAGCGAACAGAACGCAACCGGCAACTACACGCTCTCGGGGAGTGCTAGCCTTGCCCCCGGAACCGGTGGCCAGCTCACCTTCGCCGAGTGGCTGACAAACGCTTTTGTTGACACGCCAATTCAAAACGAAATCGAGTGGCTCGCCGAGCGATGGGCGCACGCCACACCGTGGATTCGTCCTGTCTGGATGGGATCATGGGAGTTCGTCGGTGTGGTTCTTGCGGGGGTACTCACGCTTGGCTGGGTCACGATTGAGGGCGTGGGACACCGGCAGCAGATTCGTGCAAAGGGGCGACAGTTCCTCGCTATTTTTCAGACATAATCACCGCCAAATTAGTCGTCCTCAACACTACTCGCGGCTCCATTCCGACCGCCGTCGGAACTCCGCCGCTCGTTGAGGAAGAAGGCTCCGCGCTGTATGGTGGCTGAGTGCGTGACTGATATCGGCAGTCCAGAGAGACAACCCTCACTGCTGATGTCCACCACATGGAACAGGTAACAAACGGGAGAATACTGTAGATCCCACTTTCGACACCCCTACAGAATTGACAAAATGTTTTTGATCTGAAAAGTACCGAGAACTTCTTTGACCTCACAG
>NZ_JBNTJU010000037.1:0-18263 GCF_051195015.1 Halococcus sp. AFM35 | reverse complement strand
AACAACTATAATGACGGAGGCGGTTTACTCAGCCAGCAGGATTTCCAGAGGTGGCCGTGGCGATTCGACGAGTTCCTCGGAATGGTACGGCGAGCAGCGGAGACGGCGCTCGCGGTGCGTCGCGCCGTCCCCGCGAACAAGCCTCCGGACGACCGCTTCGAACGGTAATCCGCCGACTGGGACCGCCCGCTCGGCGAGTGGCAACGCCGTCGCGTCGGCGGCGTTCCGCCGCCGACTGCGACAGGTTCGGTGTTCTCAGTCTCGACCTACCGCCTCCAGCAGCTGCTTGACATCAGCATCTCCCTCGAATTCACGTCTCAGGAGCAGTCAACCGGAGAGCATTGTGAGGTACTGATTCTACATATCTGGATTTCCTATAAATTCTTACCTCATCCGTTCTAGGCTAACTCGGAAACAGTCGAAGAACGTCAGCCGTTAGCGCTCTGCGAAGCCGGTGGAAAGTGGAATGAAGCTCCCACCGGATTCGGTGATAGAAGAACGGTTGGTGAAGACGTTTCCGAACACCCGGCTGCGCGAGCTTGCTCGCGCAACCGGGCTGATCCAGCGCGATGGAGGGAAACTGAAGGCTGATGCCCTGTTCTGGTCGCTCGCTATCGGATTCCTCTCCGGCAACTACAGAACCCTCGAAGAGTTCCGTCAGGAGTACATCGATACCTTCGGCGGATCACTCAGCTATTCCTCCTTCCACGAATGGTTCATGCCCGCTCTCTGTGAGTTCCTTCGAGAGGTCCTCAAGCGCGCACTTGAGGACCTCGAACACGAAAATGACCGTCTTCAGGGCCGCTTCGAGCAGTTCCGTGAAGTCTTCATCGCCGATATGACCGTCATCACGCTGTACCAGTCGTTGTTTGAGACGTTTCCCGGCTATGGTGACGACCACGCTGGAGCGAAGCTCCACGTGGTCGAAGCCGTCAGTAGCGGGCTCCCAGCTGAATTCAGCATCACTGACGCGCGCACGCATGAATTCACGGAACTCTCTACTGGTCCATGGGTGGAGAACACGTTGCTGCTGTTCGACCAGGCGTACTTCGATTACCGGACGATGGACTTGATCGACGCCAACGGCGGCTGGTTCCTCACGCGGCTCAAACCCAACGCAAACCCGGAGATAACGGCTGAACTCAGGAAATGGCGTGGCGACGCCATTTCCCTCGAAGGAAAGCAGGTACAGAACATCCTCGACGATCTTCACCGCGACGTCATCGACGTCGACGGTGAAGTCGAGTTCAAACGACGCATCTACAACGGTACGCGCAGCCGTGCCGTCGAGACATTCCGTATCGTCGGCGTTTGGAACGACGAGGAGGACCGGTACCACCTCTACATCACGAATCTGCCCGCAGAGGACTACCGCGCGCCTGATATCGCGAAGCTCTATCAGGCGCGCTGGGAGGTGGAGCTTCTATTTCGGGAGCTGAAGACCACGTACGGACTCGATGAGATCAACTCGGGAAAACCGGAGGTTGTGGAAGCGTTGATCCTGATCGGATTGCTCTCGCTCGTGGTGAGTCGCACGCTCCGCGAGCTCTTCATCGAGATTATTGAGGAGAACCGCAGCGACGACGACGCTGCGGCGTCGTCGCTGCTGCCTCGGGAACGGTGGGCAAAGGCGTTCGGCCGTCGAAGTGATCAAGTGCTTCGCCGAGTCGCGTCGCGACTCGGCTACGAACCGCCGAGCTTGGTCGAGTCACTGCTGAACGATGCACTGGACCCGAACGCTCACCGCATCTCGTTGCTCGATGAAGTTCAGCACGAGCAGTTCGACGCTGGCCTCGCGTAATCCGGCGTGATCGGGCCGGATTCGCGGGATTCTCCAGCTACAGCACTCACGTTTGTCGAGAATTTCGGAGCGCTCACGCCGGTGAGCGCTCCTGAACATGCATTGATCCCGTGATCGTCGCCAGCGACCGGTCACGTTCTCCCGCTGAAGAGCAGACTTCAGGCCAATTCGTCTGTCACGTCAGGATTAGCCTAGAACGGATGATTCTTACCTTTATCCCAATATATTCCGGTTGGAACAAGGCGCAACCATCGGACTGGCGTTGTTCTCCGCTGGGATGGTCTACGGGCTGTACCTTCTGAGTGAGTGGGTCGCCAGCGGGTTCATCGAACTGCCATTCGTAATGCTAGATATGGTCGCGTTTACCGCAATCGTGCTCGGCTTGCAGACGTTGTTTTCGGCGTTTTCATGAGCGCGATCGCTGAGTCCTGAACAACCATCGCCAGCTTTCTTGCATCCTACAGGTGCTTCCAGATCATGAAGTGAAATTGTCATACAAACCCAACACCGTGGAAATTCGATCACGGTGGAATCCTCAACGCTAACTGATGACCACGTTACTTCATTCAGAGAAATCGATTGGTCAACCGTCTTTGGATTGTGTTGAGTCCTCCTTCACAACTTGCCGGCTTCCACCCATATTTCGTTCCATTTCTGTGACGCCGCGCATTACTGCGTCCAGCCCTATCCAGAGAACGACACCGGCAACGATTACAGTCAATCCCACTATCAGGAGTTTCTGTTTGGTAGCCATTGTTGCCCCTTATTGTCCGGAGTCCTTCTTATAATTTCTTGTGTGTTCTAGATATGGCTAACACCCCACGTTTTTTGGCTGTATGCATCGGACTTGAGGCTTGAATCGTGAGTGACGGAGATTCAGTTGACCAATCGACCTATTGTCCAACATGTGGGACTGATCTCGTAGATCAACAGCTCGAAGGACGAACGCGTCGCTACTGCCCGAACTGTGAGCAACCGATCTACCGGAATCCCAAACCGTGTGCTGGGGTCCTTGTGGTCGACAAACGCGATCAGGTTCTCCTGGTCCAGCGGACTCAACCGCCCGCCGTTGGTGCGTGGAGCCTCCCGGCCGGCTACCTTGAGGCGGACGAACCACCCGCCATGGCGGCCGTTCGTGAACTCAGTGAGGAAACCGCGCTGTCGCTAGCTATCGAAGACCTCCAATTGCACGACACGACATTCGTTCGCCATCCAGGACGTCACCACGTCCTCGTGGTGATCTATACGGCCTCGCGATCCCAGACCACCGGCTCCGTCGAGGCGGACTCGGACGCTGCCGCGGCCCGGTTTTGGGGCCTCGCGGAGTTTCGGGCGAGCGGGGAACGGATCGAGCCCGGCTACGGTGCGATTCTCGAAACGGCCATCCAGAGTGCGCGGACCGATGGCGAGGAGTGAGGGGTCCAAGACCATACCCGCCCGCTACAAGCGAAACTGTCGACAGAGAGTCCGAATACCCCGACGAGAACGAAGCGGCGTAACGCTTCGTCGCGGTCAGGAGCAGTCCGCGGGCGTACTCGGATGCCGATCACGTCGCCGCTTGGACCGTGGCGGTCCGCGTGACGTCCGCCTCGATCTCTTCGTCGGTCAACATTCGATAGTACCGGTCGATCGATTGTGTTTTTGTGAAGTACTCCTCGAAGGCGGCCCTTGCGTTCTGCCCCTGTGCGTCAACTAACTCGGGGTGCTCGCGCCACGTTTCGATTGCCTCTACGACCCCCTCGACATCGCCTTGCTCGGCGTGGAAGCCGGCATCGAACGTCTCGATGATCGTCGCCTCGTCGTCGTACGGCTGTGTGATCCCGAGAATCGACATACCGGCCGCCATTGCCGTGTATATCTTGCTCGAAACCACGATTCCCTCGAAACCCTCGTTGACCGCGACGACCGAAACGTCGGCCGAGGTGAGGCTGTAGGGAAGATCGTCCCAAGACTGGTAGGGGAGGAACTGTACCGTATCCCCCCGAATACCCCGTTCTTCGGCCATCGAGACGATCGTCTCTTTGTTGTCTCCCTCACCGATGATGAGAAAGCGCACGTTCTCGTCGTCGAACTTGGCGGCCGCTTTGATCAGCGTCTCTAAGTTGTGGAACTCGGCGATGTTTCCCGAATAGAGGACCGTGAAGGGTTCGACGAGATCGTGTTCTTTGCTGAACCAGTTCTCCTCCTTGGTTTTGGGCTCGATGAACTCCTCGTCCTCCCAGTTGTGGATGATATGAATCTTGTTCCGATCGAAATCCGGTCCGGTTTTGGCGGCGATCCGGTCTTTCATTACGGGCCCGAGCGCGACGATCCGTTTTGCGTTCTCGAAGGCGATGGCGTCGAGGCCCTCCCAGAGCCGGTGGACCAATCCTTCTTCATTGAGATAGCCGAGTTCGACCGGTTCATCGGGATAGAGATCGTACGCGATATAGGTGTATTCCCAGTCCCGAAGCGTACAGATCATCCACATCGCGACCGGAAGCGTTGGAGGACAGGTCACGAAGATCAACTCTCGCTCGCGATCGCTCTGGCTCACTAAGAGGCGAACTGACATCCAGACTGTGAAGACCGCCCAGTTCAGCAATCGTCGGGCCAGTGAGGACTGGCGCATCTGGGGTGCCCGGATCCGCTTGACGAGGACGTTCTCGAAAACCGACTCTGTTGGTTGTTTCTGATTCTCGCCACTGTGATAGTTGGGCTGGCCCGTGTAGACTGTCAAATCGAGGCCGCGTTCTTCGAGTCCCGTAGCGAGATCCGTCATCAACTGGCCGGTCGAGGCCGTATCCGGATGGAAATACTCCGTGACGAGGATGTACTCCTTGTCATCGGCGGAGGTGTCGGCACTATCGCTCATGGAGGAGAGTCTCGAGGTTTTCGCGGACGTATTCCTCGTCGCGGTCGTCCACGTACCAATCGAGGGTGTTCTTAATGCCGTCCTCGACGGTGTATTCCGGTTCCCAGCCCAGCAATTCTTCGGCACGGGTCGTGTCAGCGGCACGGTGACGTACACCCTCGGGTTTGTCCGTCATATAAGCGATCCCGTCGGGTTCCCAGCCGAGATAGTCGAAGATGTATTCGACTGCCTCGTTCATCGTCACATACCGGCTGATTCCGGCGTTGACGGCGGTCCCATCGGTGATATTCTCGGCGGCAAGCCGGAGTGCGCGGGTGATGTCTTTAACGTAGGTGAAGTTGCGAGTCTGCTCGCCGTCGCCCCAGATCTCGAAAGGATCCTGGCCGGCGTACGCCTTCGCCATGAATGCGACGATTGCATGGGTCTCGTTTTCTCGGGGACCATACGCGGTGAAGATCCGGACGGCACTCGTATCGATATCGTACTGTTCTTGGTAGGCTTGGAGTGCACGCTCGCCCATGAGTTTGGCCCACCCATACATCTCGTCGGCGTACGCACCGCCGCGCTCGTCGAAGCTTACCATGTCTTCGCGCAGACGCTGGCGCTCCTGTTGAATGTCGGTCGGATACGTACAGGCCGAAGAAGCGAAACAGATCCTGTCGACGTCGTTTTCGGCGGCAGTCTCGTAGACAATGTTGTCCAACGCTAGGTTCGTCGCGCAGTTTGCCGGGTAGTTCGAGATGTATCCGCGGCCACCATGATCGGCCGCGAGGTGAAAGACAGTATCTATGCCCGTTGTTGCCTCGTTGGCGAATTCCCAGTGTTTGAGATTTCCTTCGACGAGTTCGATGTCGTCAGTAACCGCCTCTAGGTTTTTCGGTTCGCCACTCGAAAGGTCGTCTGCAACCCGCACGTTAGCATCTGCTGCAACGAGATCCTCCACAAGATGACTCCCAATGAACGATGCACCACCCGTTACGAGAACATGCTCGCCAGCCCAGTCATTCATTTATCAGCACCACCATTTGCGAAAGCTGGTTGTTTGGAACTTTCGAGTTCGTCCGCCGCCCATTCGTAGACGTTCTGGAGCCCTTCCTCAAGCGGCGTCACTGGCTCCCAGTCGAGTTCAGCCTTCATTTTCGTCGTGTCCGCCGCGTACTTGTCCGTTCCCGTGGGTTTCGAAAGGTCATGCTCAATAGAGAGATCCTTTCCACTGATTGCAATGATCATCTCCGCAAGTTCGTTCATCGAGACGACCTCGCTGCCGTTTCCGATGTTGATCGGTTCACCATCAGCCTTCTTTTCGATGGTGTGGAGCATCCCCTCGACGAGGTCTGTGACGTAGATGAATCCACGCTCTTGCGTGCCGTCACCGAACAGTTCGATCGAGCCACCATTGGGTTCCTCAATGACCTTTCGACAGAGCGATGGAATCACGTGACTGCTATTCGGATCAAGATTCTCATGCGGTCCGAACGCATTGAAGATACGAACGCTGCTGGTAGCGATGTCACAGTCCTCGTTGTAGGCGTCACAGGCGACCTCTCCGAGGACCTTCGCCCAGCCGTACGTCGAGTGAGGGTCGGCGGGAATGCCCTGGTCTTCGCTGAAACGATTGAGGTCTTTGTGTTGTTGGCGGTAGATACATGCACTCGAAGCGAACAGAAAGCGGTCGACATCGGTAATGCGGGCGGCCTCAAGCATATGCTGATTCATGAGCACGCTCGGGGTGAGTCCGCCGACGTTCTCGCGCTGGATGAAGTGGATACCGCCCACGGAGGCCGCGAGGTGGAAGACGTGATCGACACCCTCTACTGCTTCCAGACAGCCCTTGTGTGTCGTGAGATCGGTCGGTCTGACTTCGATATCGTCTTCAAGGTGAGCGATCTTTTCGTATTCGCCGCGCGAGAAATTGTCTGCGACGACGACGTCGGAACCACGGTTGACGAGTTCTTCGGTAAGGAACGACCCGATGAAGCCCGCCCCGCCAGTGACAAGAAAGGTCGCGCTTTCCCAATCTATCATGAAGTGGTTAGGACATCAATACCATCTCAAATAAGCTTTCCTTTCCCGGTATCATCTTGTGTACTGCGAGATTCAATATTCGCTTTTTGTTCTCAACTCAACCTTCCACGTTGTGAGAATGATATCTCAACTTCAGGAAGGGCCACGAGAAACGGTCGCTTGGCCGATTCTCATCATTAGCGGAACAGTGAGTTGACCTTCGTTGGCCAATATGACTGGACGATGGGAGGAGATCACGGCCTCAACCAGGGAATCACCATCCAGCGAGATGTCCGAATACTCTTCCAAAAACCACTTCTGATGGCCATTGCGACCAACATGTATGGGATGTTAATGTTAAAGTTGAGTCTCAAGAACGGCCCTCCGAGCCGTTACAGGTAGCCCAAATCATCGAGGCAGCCTTCAACGCCCCTCGATATTTCCCTAAAAATAGTTCGTCTCGGCGTCAAGTCCGTCGAGACGCTGGTGGACGACGCTCCTGACGTGGTGGCATCCACGGAATCGTGGTCCGGATCGAGCTGTACGAACCCAACGTTTCATAGAGCGTACAATTATATTCGTCTCACTCGATATAGCCCATCTCACGCAATTGTTCTTCAGTCTGTTCGTCCAGTCCGTCTTGCTCATCGCGCGTTTCGCTGGTGAATTCGATGTCCTCGAGTTTCGTCCTCCACTCTGCCAGTTGCTCCCTGAGTTCGTCTACGTGATCGTTCGACTCGACTAGGTTTTCAGTTTCCTTTGGGTCGCGTTGTATGTCGTAGAGCCGTTCAGATGTTACCCCGAAACGTCGGCGTAGAAAGTAGACCGGATTCGTCAGCACTTGGATCATGAATTCCGGGTCGACAAGTTTCTGGAGATATGGCTGGATACCGCGGTTCGGTGATTCAGTCTTGATGTACTTCAGGCGCTGTTGCCGAACAGCGTAGAACGAGTTTTGCACGTCCGCGTAGTCGGTTTCCGAGTAGATGGCGGATCGTCCCCGTTCCAATACGGATCGACCCGAGATATCGTCGGCCATTTCCAATGGATTGTCGATACCGAGATAGTCCAACGTCGTCGGCATCAGGTCAATCAGACTCACCAGTTCGTCGTCGCCGTCCCACTTCGGTTGGTCGTCGGGATAGCGAATGATGATCGGAATGCGCATCAATTCCTCGTATGGGACGTGCGAATGGCCGACGTTGCCCTCATGATCGCCGAAGGCTTCCCCGTGATCACCTGCGAAAATCACCATTGTGTTGTCAAATACCCCATGCTGCTCTAGGCGATTCAGCAGATTCCGGAAGGCGTGGTCGGTGTGCCTGATCTCGCTGTCGTAGAGGTCGATCAATCGCTGGAAGTCGTTTTCGCTCGACGCACGACGGAGACTTTCTCGCGTGCCATCGATCGGCCCATCATACTCGGCATCGACGTACTCCTCGAAGCCGTCTGGGGGCTGATACGGGTCGTGTGGGTCTATCGTCCATAAGAAGGTGAAGAATGGCTCTTCCCCATCCTGTTCAAGTACTTTTGTTTCGAATCGGTCGATCACCTGTCTAGAAGTTGGGAACGTTACACGTCCGGACTCGTGTTCGAGCAGTTCGTCACTAGCCGTCGATTCGGCTCGATGTGACGTGAGCGACTCGTCTTTGTAAAGGTCGATGAATCTGTCGAAGCCGCGGTCGAAACCGATCCCCGAAGAAACGTTGCCGATCGCGGAGATTCCGACCGTCCTGTAACCGTTCTCCCGGAGAACTTCCGGCCAGCGAGGTAGATCACTCGTGAAGAAATCGTCGAGCGTATTCACGCCATGTATCGATGGATACGTCCCGGTAAGAAGTGATGGCGCGACGGAACGCGTCCACGTCGATGGCGTGAACGCGTTCTCGTACCTTGTGTGACGAGCCGCGAACATGTCAATATTTGGGGTGGTGTCGCGCTCGTAGCCATAACACGAGAGATGATCCGCTCGTAACGCGTCGGAGATGAAGACGAGGACGTTCGGCTTGTCGTCTACTGACTTGCTCATCACTTGTACCCCAGTCGTTCGAGTCGATCGTTGACGTCTCCGGACACGTCGGGGGACGACACCTCTGTTCCTCTATCCTTGATATCATTCAGATGTTCCTGCAATGATGACTTCAGTCGTTCCCGGATATCGGTCCGTTCGGCTGCGATATCGACTCGTTCCCCAGGATTGTTTTCCATATCATAGAGGGTCTCTGAGTCCGATGCTATGTCCAGGACGTACTTCCATTCTCTATTGGCCACCATGGCCTTCCCCTGGTTCGGGTCACCGGTATGACCGTACACGTCCCTGTCGTCTCGGTTGAGGAAATCGTCCGAAAGGACGGTCCGACCAGAACACGCGTCGGGGACTGGAACGCCCACACAGCTCAGCAGGGTGGGGAACACGTCCACGTTCGATACGGGAACGTCCACCCTGTCCGCCTCCGTGTCCGGCTGTCGGAACATGATCGGGATGCGCGAGACCTCTTCGTGGAACTCGTGTGGGTGTCTGTAGTAGTCGTGTTCGCCGAAAGCCTCACCGTGGTCAGAAATGAGGCAGACAACAGTGTCCTCTAGTCCGAGATGTTCGTCGACGGTGTCGAACAACTCTCCAAGACAGGCATCTACGTACTCTACCTCCCCTTTGTAGAGCCGTTTCAGTTCCTCCCCATCCGCTGTCGATAATTTCTCCGGTGAGTCGACCATCCGTTTCTGTAACTGGATCGCTCGCCGGGGATCGATGTCTGAACTCTGGGTATTGTCTTTCGGAAGATACGGATCGTGAACGTCCATGTAGTGGATCCAGGCAAAGCGAGGTCCTGAGTCGGTAGTCTCGAACCATTCCTCTACCATCTGGTTCAGCTCTCGACCCTTAACGTAGGGAACTCCGATGGTCCGCCCGGTAATGTACTCCGTGAGGGAGTGGGTTCGTTCGATGAACTTGTACGCGAGCGTATCTTTCAATTCTCCGAAAAACCGCTCCATCACTAACCTTCGACAGTTCTCCATAACCGACGACTCATCACTCCCGGAGCGAAACGTCTCGAACCCGCGTCCGTATCCGAATTCCGGTCCCAAGTATGGGTTGGAATGGAACCCTCCGGTCCGGTAACCGTGTTGCTGTATCCAGTCAGCGATATGTGGCCGGTCGGAAACGATACGGTCGTATCCTCCGTATTCCCAGGGATACGTTCCGGTCAGAATCGACGGGAAAGACGCCCGAGTGTGGGGTCCATTAGCGTAGGCGTGCGTGAAGACAGTGGACTCGTCGGCAAGAGAATCAATGTTCGGTGTTGGAACGGATTCCTGCGTGTCTGCGTATCCCAAGTGGTCTTGGCGAAGAGCGTCGACAGTAATCAAAACGACGTTCTTGGATTTCACATCCATCGAATCGGCATTGATAGCGGAAATTAATAGTATCTTGCTTTGTGAGATAGGGGTAGAGCGGAACACTCTCCCACCTGATTATGCACAACAATACCACTTTATCTATTGGTGGCTTGCTACGTTAACTTAGACATGACAGACTCAACGCTCGTAATCGGATACTTTGGGTTCGGCAACGCGGGTGACGACGCTATCGGGCTCGCGACCGTTCGCCAACTCGCGAAGAGATCCACACCAGGACAGATCACCGTAACTACCGGTCCAGAACCGGTATTCGAGCATGATAATGTTCGAACGATAACCTACTCGGCAGTTAGCATTCTCAGGTTGATCGCGAAAGTTGACAGAGTTGTTATGACTGGGGGAACGCACTTTCACACTCAGGGTGACTCCTATGACCGAGTGAAAGTGTTCTCGTTCTACATTCTGGCGATACTCTGGGCGAAGCTCTGGAGAACAGAAGTCGATCTGCTCGCCCACGGGATTGGTCCCATCGACGGCCGCTTCTACAGAATCCTCACCACACTCGTCGTGGTACTGGCTGACAATCTATCAGTGAGGGACGAACGCTCGCTGGAAGTCGTTGAATCGTTGCCGGCCCCCTCCGAGATCTCGCCCGTATTGGCCTTCGATGTGGCACCACTGCTCGACCAAGTGGTTCGCAGAGACGATCCGTGGCCGGAATCATCAAGCGTCGAGTCGTCGGCCGACTTGACGATAGGTGTTTCTCTCACTCCAGCGTACGAGAAGTATTACAACGACCCAGAGAAAGACGATGAGATAGTGACAGCTGTAGCTGACGCTATTCACCATATTGCCGGTGAGCACCGAAATATCGAAAAAGTAATAATTTTTGTCTTACATACCGGCAAATTCAACGACGATGTTTCCATGTCTCGGACTCTGCTCTCTGAACTTGACGGGATGAGCACGGAATTACGATTGTACCAGAACGACCCAGAATCGTTTATCAGAAGCATGCACAAAGTGGACAGAGTCATCGGTATGAAGTATCACTCGCTCGTGTTTGCGTTCCTCCAAGCAATTCCCACCCTCGCCGTTTCGTACCACCCGAAGTGCCAGTGGTTTCACGAGTACACTGGTTATGGTTCGGACGCAAGGGTGAGCATGCACAACGCAGTCAGTAGTGGCATCCAGTCCGAAGTCGAGAATCTCGTACTGGGGGACGAGAGTTACGAACCATCTATGAGCTTCGATGAGGCCGAATCATTAGCCCGACAGTCCTTCGAAGCGATTTCGGAAGAGAGATTGAGCTAATGAGAATACTGCACTTCCTGCCTGGTAATACAGTCGGCGGGATATCGATTCAAACGTTGGACGTGTCTGAGACGCTGAACGACCGAGGATTCGAGAACGTCATCGTAACTCCCGAAGAATGTGGAGATTTCCTTGAGATGGCCAATGAGCGAGATGTAGAGACCGCCGAATTACCCTACTTCCTACCCAAGCACTTCGACTCGGTTCGGTCCGTCGCGTGGAACCTCCGATGGCTCGCGACGTTCCCAGTCTCTGTCTTGGGTATTCGACGACAATTTCGAAAGCAAGACCCCGACGTCGTGCACCTGAACGGCCTCATGATGTTACAGCCGGCACTTGCAGCGAAGCTTGAGGAAATCCCAGTCGTCTGGTACCTAGTGAGCGACAACATCTACCCGGACTGGCTGGTCAGAGCCGTGATCCCCTTCGTTAACCACGTGGCCGACGAGATCGTCCTCATCTCCGAATCAAACAGGGAATTCTACATGCAGGAGAGTAAGGATGTCGCCGTAATTCCGGGAGGCATCGATACGTCGCAACTCGCGCCTCAAGAGGTCGACAAAACGGCTGTTGCGGAACTGAAGGACAGGTACGGGGTCGGTCAGGACGACACGGTCGTCGTTACCCTTGCGAAAACACATCCGATGAAGGGGCAAAAGTACGCCATCGAGGCGATGAGGAGGATGGACCGCGACGACATCATGTACCTGATAGTCGGTCCGGAGCGGGACGAAAAGTATACCGACGAGTTGCGGGCGATGATTCAGTCGCACGGACTCGAGGAGAGAGTATACATCACGGGATTTGTAGACGAAAAAACGACTGCACTCGGTGTGGCGGACATGTTCCTCCTCCCGTCGCTCGGTGAGGGGACGCCGTTGGCGATAATGGAGGCGATGGCGATGGGGGTCCCGATAGTCGCAACTTCGGTCGGCGGCGTTCCCAATATGCTGGACGACGGCGACGCCGGTCAACTGGTCCCTCCAGCGGATCCCGATTCGATAGCCAAGGCTATAGAGGCGTATATCTCGAATCCGGAGTTGATGCGGCAACATTCTGCGCGAGCGTCGGAACTTGCGGCGACCGAATTCTCGATACAGAACATCTCCGATAAGTACGCGTCGGTCTATCGGTCGTTACGCTAGCCTAATCTCGCTATCTTCCGAGCTAAATTCGAGGATCAGGTATGCATACCAGGGCGTCATAGAACTCTTCACACACTTCAGTAGCACCCCGAGAAACGGTGTCTGAGAAGCAGCCAATATCGCCGCCATTCAGAAGCGGCGATAGCAGTCCTCCCAACCCATAGCCGAAAACCATGCCAACCGTTCTATGACACGCTGATGCATACAGGATTCACGTTCCAGCAGAAATCATGGATCGACCCTCCGAGAGCAAGAGCTATATCTGTGTCTTCAGACAAGTATAAGAGTGGCACGTTCATTTCATCAGTTACCAAGGATGGGCCAGTCAAGGGCAGAGGAATACACTCCCAATATTGTGATACTCGTGCTCGATACAGCACGGGCGAGGAACTTTTCCTGTTACGGCCATGATCGCCAAACGACACCGACGGTCGATTCGATAGCGGAGGAGGGAACGAAGTTTGAGGAGGTCACTTCAGTGTCACCGTGGACACTCCCGAGTCACGCTAGCTTGTTTACCGGCGTGCCGCCGACGACCCACCGGACGAATTCTCTCGATAGTAGCCTGCCGCATTCCCTGGAGACGCTCTCGGACTACGTTAGCAGACATGGATATAGAACGGTCGGGATGGCCAATAATCCGTGGTTCTCCAGCGAGTTCGGGTTGACGAGAGGATTTGACGAGTTTCACGAATTGTTCACGCTTTTCGGGGGTGACAGTTATCGTAGCTTCGTCAACGTCCTGACCGACCAGAGCAGGTCGGTACCCGACCGTCTCGCCACACTACTCTCCGAACAGTCGGCACCGTCACTCATTAAGAACGGTATGAATGCCGCGTACCGTCAATTTGACTTCAGGGACGACGACGGAGGGAAAACCGCCGTCTCGAAATCACGCTCGCTCATTGGGGTGGACCAACCTTATCTTCTGTTCGTGAACTTCCTCGAGCCGCACCTCCCGTACGAACCCCCGGAGAGCCACAGGCGGGAGTTCATCCCCGAGCACGTGACAGATGCCGAAGTGGAGGACATCAACCAGAACGCTCGCGAGTACAACGTTCGGAACGTCGAGATGGATGACTCCGACTTCGATGTCCTCGAACGGCTCTACGATGCCGAAATCAAGTACACAGACGAGCGAATTAATGAGATAGTGAACGCACTCAAACAGACGGGTGATTGGGAGGACACGGTGCTGTTCATACTTGGAGACCACGGCGAAAATATCGGGAACCACCAGCTTATGTCACACAACTATAGCATTCACGAAACACTGACGAAGGTTCCACTTGTCACTCATTTCCCCGAGCATCTCGGGGCGGTTTCCGGTGCCGACTTGAGGACGAGTACTCTTGACATTCCCGCAACCATCACGGATATCCTTCCGGACATCGACGGTGCTGAATTCGAGGAGGTCCAAGTCGGCACGTCGCTTCTCGATTCTGACGACAATCGGGCCATAGTAACGGAGTACCTAAACCCGGTCCCGCCGGTGGAGAAAATGGAAAAACGATGCGAGAATCCAAAGTTCGATGTGTCGGTGTACGACCGCAGACTGCGAGCGATATACGCAGACAGCTACAAGTTCGTGCGGGGATCTGATGAAACTAGAGCACTCTATGACGTCGTCGAAGATAGGGACGAGGCGGAGAACGTGATTGACGATAACCCAGAGAAAGCCTCGGACCTCGAGACTCGCTTGAACAGATGGATCGAACGCCACAAACAGCAGAGCTTCGAGGAATCCGACGGGCGCATCCAGGGGAACGTCGAAGAGAAGCTAGAGGACCTCGGCTACCTGTAAATGCCGTCGAAACCGTCAGTACTAGTACTCGGAAGTCCGTTTCCACACAGTAGCCGAGAGTACTTCATAAAGAAGCTAACGAGGATCCTTAGTGAAGTTTGCAAGACGGTTCATATTGTCGGCGCGAATGAACCACATCGAGCGGACTCCGTCGTCTGGGAACGAGTAGAGGTTCCGAAGAGAGCATCACAGAGGTATCGCTATTACAGGTTCCTGATGTGCCAACTGAAGTCGATTCGCTACTCGATTGATACGGCGTTCGACTTCACCATCGTTCGAATTACCCCATACGTGCTCCCGGCAGTGTGGCTACGACTCGCGGGCTGTGACTTCGGGACCATCGTCACACAGAAAACTAACAGCCGTCTGAACAACCTCCTATCGACAACCACAATGCGTGTCTCCGACAACCTGATAGTCGAGGCCGAGAGCGTGCTGGAACAGTGGGGAGAGAACTACGATCACAAGTCGCTTGTCGGACCGACGTACGTCGACCAATCACGGTTCGACGTGAAAGTACCGTACGCCGAGCGCGACCCAACAATTGGATTCCTCGGAGTGTTGAATGAGCGCAAAGGCGTTCCGTCATTAATGGAGAGCATCTCGATGGTATCCGAAAGGCGTCAGGACCTCGGGTACAAGATCGGGGGAGACGGTCCGCTGGCCGAAACCGTCTCGAAAACCGCGAACGAGTTGGACTGTCTCAAATACATGGGGTTCATACCGGACGATGACTTGGTTGACTTCTACAATAGCCTGAAGTTGCTGGTGCTTCCGACCGAGTCGGAGGGTCTTCCCAACGTGGCACTCGAAGCTATGGCGTGTGGAACGCCTGTGCTTGCTACTTCAGTTGGTGGGCTACCAGACTTACTGTCGGACGGCGAGAACGGCTTCCTCATGGGTGACGACACTCCCCAACGTGTCTGTGAAGGTACTCTACGGGCGATGGACCATGACCTTGATTCCGTTTCCGAGCGTGCTCGCCGAACTATTCGTAACCAATATACAATCACCGATGCAATCAACCGCTATGAACAAATTCTTAAATCATAACTCAATCCGCGACCACTGGCGAGTCGGATTGCAACTCTTGCAGTATCCAAGCATATGTGATAAAATTTATGGTGAATAGGCCTAATGTCTGTCTCATCGTGATGGATACGGCACGTGCGCAGAGCGCCTTGCCAACAGAGAACCCCGGAGTGATGCCCAATCTTGAATCGTTCGCGTACGAAGGGTCAACGTTCACGAACGCCATCACGACCGCCCCTTGGACGCTCCCCTCGCACGCGTCCATATTTACCGGTCAATATACCTCTGACCACCGGACGAACGCGGGTTCTCTTTCGTTCGACCCCGAAGTTGTCCCGCTCGCAGCACGTCTGAGCGAAGACGGGTACGAGACGGCGGCCATCTCCAATAACACGTGGATCAGTCCCGAGTTCGGATTCGACACCGGATTCAACCACTTCCAGCGTGGGTGGAAGCTGACCTCGGAGGGGGTTGAACTCACGGACATCGTACGTAATAACGACACGAGAACCGGACAGTTACGGGCTATCCTTTCGAACCTGACGCTCACGGACTTCCCGGCGACAGTCGTAAACGCCTTGTATAACCGTTTCTACCACAAGAAATACGACTACGGAGCGAAACTGACGAACTACAGGACGAAGGAGTTCGTCTCCAAGACGCGTGACGAGCCGCACCCGTTCTTTTTATTCCTCAACTACCTTGAGCCGCACCTCGAGTACGACCCACCCAAATCATACCGGTACGAACACAAGCCCAAGGGCGCGTCCGCTACTGATCTCGATTCGGTGAATCAAGAACAATGGGAATACATCTGTGGGAACGTCTCGATGGACGATGCCGACTTTCGCGCACTGGAAGCACTATACGAAGGAGAATTGAGTTATCTGGACTATCGACTCGGAAACCTGTTCGAATGGATGGAAGAAGAGGGTGTCCTGGACGAGACAATGATAATAATCGTTGGCGACCACGGAGAAAACATCGGAAATCACAGGCTGATGGACCACCAGTACTGTCTGTACGATACGCTGCTACGCGTCCCCCTGATAATCCGGTATCCAGATTCGGTCCCGGAAGACACGACCGTCCAGAAGCTGGTAGAAGCTCGTGATATCTATCCCACGGTTTTGGACGCGTGCGGTCTCAATGCGCCCGAGAAAGATGAGGTGTCCTCACATTCTCTCCTTGAATGCTCGCCCAAGAATCCATCGACAACCGAGGGCCGGGACTACGCATTCGCAGAGTATCTCGTCCCACAACCGGACATCGAGCAACTGAAGAACAGAGCCGGTTCAGCGGAACGAGCCGACCACCTCGACTCCCTCGACCGCTCGCTCCGGTGCATCCGCACGGAAGACTGGAAGCTTATCAAAGCATCCGACGGCCGGATGGAACTCTATGACTTGGAGTCGGATCCCGAGGAATCCGAAGATGTCAAAGACACTCACCCCGAGGTCGTATCGGAGCTGTCCGAGGTACTGAATTCAGAATTCGGACTTGTCAAGAAGTGGGATAGAGAACAGTTCAACGAAATGAGTGGCAGTACACGAAGCCAGCTTGAAGATTTGGGTTACATCTGAAACTGCGGTTCAAACAGCGTCGTTGAATACTACTACGTCGCCGTTGTCGTACACCGAACTGTGTGTTCGACTGAGTTCGGCTTCTGGATCCCAGTTCAGCCGATACTGGCCATTGATTATCCTAATCAGCGATCCACCAGAGATTGCCACTGTCGTAGATACGGCTGTTCTGTCGATTGAACCCCTCTAATTCGCGGCGCTCTGTAGGATTGTCCTGAGCTTTGCGTCGTGCTGGATAACTCACCGCCGCATACTTCCATTCGACCCTCTGGGGGATATCCCACGCCCGTTGATACGGTCGCCGACCCCACTGATAGCTGAATCGACTCCCCTCTGCCCAATCATCGACAGTACGCTCACCAAACCGCCCCTCTACGATCCAATACGTCGACTGAGAGCCTACGACAGCGCCATCCGTGCGGTGGTGATGGAGCCACTCGACGCCTTGTGCATCCTCTTGCGTTACAGATCGTGCTATACTACCCGTAAATGGAGAACTATACACAATTGCGAGGCCCGACGACACTAACAAGATTGCTACTATGACTTGGAGATGCGAATTCGGAACATGGCTAAATCCCTTAATCACCGCTGGAAGTAACACCAAGGGCATGAGCGAGACAAATCGCCGTGGCCCGAATGCGACGCCCACGCCGATGTCAAGGAAAATAAAACTCCCGCCAAGAAAAACTACCCCCACAAAAGAAACGACCACAGGACGGGAAAGTCGCCCGGACGACCATTCGTAGATAAGGGCGACTACTGCCGTAGCGGATAGCACAAGGACAAACGCCATCCTGCGGGCGAATTCGAAGAGTGCGGAAGGAATCTGTGTGAGAAGTGATGCCCCCTCATCAACGGAAGCGCCACTGGCACCTCCGCCACCCTCTCCTAAGAGAGCGATCGCCAGCCGGCCCACGGTTGCTGGACCAGTCTGAGTCGTCCAGAGAAGATAGAAAACAACCAGAACAGCGAAAAACGGAACCAGAACGTGTGGCCGTAAGCGGTAAGCAGCAACTTTCAGGCTCCGATCAACAAATCCAATATTTCGCGCATAGCGAATCGTCAAAAAGGCTCCTAAAAGCAACCCTTCAATGACCGCAACTACCGGATGCCAAAGGAGTGAGACAACGAGAATCGCTGCAAGAAAACCTATCCCTTTTCCCAGGTCTGGCAGTCGAAGGGTCACGAGCCAAAACAACAAGAGAAACAGCGGCGCTACAGTAAACGGGCGGGACACAGACCCAACGAAAACAATAGGAAATACTCCGACTAATGCAAGACCATCTGTCTTTACCTATGGAAATTCTGCTGGCTAAGTAAACCACCGCTGTCAGTATAGTTGTTGCGGGGAACTGCTTGCTGA
>NZ_JBNTJU010000036.1:0-19039 GCF_051195015.1 Halococcus sp. AFM35 | reverse complement strand
TTGGCAGCTGATCGTTATGAACAAACTCGTTCACAATCGACTCGCACAGGGCGATTTAAATAGCCGAATCGGGAATTGGTCCAACACATGTTGATACGTGCTTTCGAGTTCGTCCGACATCTCGTCTACGTATATCTCTAGTTGTTCGTGAGAGACATACTCTGGGTCGTCTGGCCACTCTTTGGTGAGCGATTGTTCGAGTTTCGAGAGAATCCGCTCTTTACGTTGGGGATCATTGAGCGCATCCCGAAGTGGCTCAACCACCGGTTCGAGATCATCTCGCGGCTGTCGATCATCGAAAACAACCTCCCCGATTCGACTAGGGATAACACGATCGATCCACTTCTCGCTCTCGCCAAGGAGTTCTGCGTGGAGTTCGGTGAGAACTGCGGCATGGACGTGCTTCCGAATCATCACCGGATTCTGCAAATTGAAGTTTGGTGGTCTAACTGCACCGCCAAGTAGTGCTTCCGGCTGCTTGAAGAAGTGGAGATCATGGGGATTCGAGCGAGCATAGGTGTAGATGATAGCCATTCGATTGCGTCGCCCAGCTCGACCGGCACGCTGCCAGTAGTTAGCGGGGCGGGGAGGTACGTTCCGTTGAAGAACCATGTCGAGCGCGCCGATATCGACCCCGAGTTCGAGTGTTGGTGTCGCAACAAGGCAGTTGACGTCCTGTCCTTCCTTGAATTCGCGTTCGATGCGTTCGCGCTGTTTATTTGGGACCTGTGCAGTGTGCTCTTCAGCCATTACGAACGTATCTGCGTTTTCGAGTTCCACGAGGTCGTAATCTCGCGGCTCTGTGTCTTCCATGACCTCGACCTCACCTTCGGCACAGCGCCAACGAGTGCAGGCGCGGTTCGGGGTGAGCCGAGGATGAATTCGGCCGCAGAATGAACAGCGATATCGCTCGTCTTGTTCGGTGATACCGATTTTCTGGGCATCAACGTGATAGACGTTCTGTGTGCCCTTGATCTGATCTCCCGAGGCCCATTTCAGGGAATCAAGACGAGTAAGCAGTTGGAGCTCGTCAGTAAGTAAGTTCCAAATGTCTCGCAAGAACGAGTCGCGTTCGGCATCTTCAAGGTCGAGTCGCTGGGCCCAGTCCTCGATGCCAGTCATGCGTTTTCCGAGCCAAACCTTGATATACTGACTTCCATCGTCAGTCGACGACCGCTCAAGGCGCATTCCAGAAGGATAGAAGTCGATCGGAGGGAGATATTGATTCCGGACAAGGTCAAGGCGATTGTCCCATGTTTGTGAGAAAATTGGCTCGCGTTGATGATGGAGCATCTTGCGTTTTCGAGCTCCATCAAGCAGATTTCGCAGCCACGACACCAGAGTGGTAGATTCTAAGCCGTACTCAGATGCAAGGTTTCGGATAGAATCGGTTGATTCGTCCACACCTGCGTAATGTACACGGAGTTTTCCCCATGCTTCCAGACTGGCCCGAGTACTGTAGGACGATGAAACTTCGCGAAGCACCTGGACAGTCAGATATCGTTCAAGAGATCGTCGGAGTTTCGAATCGTACGCACTTTCTAAGTTTTCTTCAAAAACTTCTGGTGCGATGAGCTTGGCTCGTCCTCTGTCCTCCATTAGATCATCAGCGATTCGGTCAACGACTGTCGTGATACTGATCTCAGGTCGTTCTTCGTCTGTATCGTTCTGGAGTTCGGGTAGATACCGGTAGAGGAGGCGGCGGAATCGGTAGCGACGAGCACGGTCCTGCATCCACCCTGCTTGGAACGCCGCTTCCTGCCGGTTGTCTGTGAATACGATGAGGCGCTCGCCTGCTTTGTCCGCCTCATTGAGCATGTCCTGTGCGAGAACGTAGACGTTTGCAACAGTAACCTCGCGTAGCGCACGGAACGGATCATCGTAGTGTGAATTCGCTGCTCCTTGATTGTAACGACAGACCGGACAGCTCGACACCTCGTCGACGCTTTCTAAAATCAGTATCTCAAGGAGAGTTTCGTCGCGTTCACAGCACTCACAGGAGTTCTGATCGCCCTTGTGAAGTGCACCACAGGCATAGCATACGTATCCCTTTGAGTGTTTGTTCGAGTCGCCAGGTCCCCACTCATCGTCATTATGGACGATGGTATCGGTAAAGAGAACGCGAGCCTCAGTATCAGTCTCATCGGGGAAGAACACGCTCCCATTTTTTGTTTGGTGACCACCTCTCAGTTCTTCTTTCGGCGGACTCGTGACGTCCTGTAGATGTTGCTCATAGTGATGTTGACCACACTGAGGGCAGACCAGTACGGAGAAGTACGCAGTATCGTCGCGTTGTCCTTCGTATTGCTTCTTGGCTTCGTCTGCATTGAGGTAGAGGTCCGGGCGGGCAGGCCGGGCATCATCGCCCTCTTTTAAGACCGCGACAGCCCCCTCTAGACCCTTCACGAAATAGTGAAGTTTCGGTCGGAATAATGGCGTCTCCTCCTTTTCGGCGGCTGCTCCAAGTACTAGGTATGTTAGAACCTCCTCTCGGTCACCATCTCTTGTGGTGGCCACACTGCGATCTGATCCTTCCCAAACACGGTCGACGAGGTCATCGAGTGAACGGACTGTGTTTCCATAGTAGTGAATCTGATGAGCGAAATCGTTCTGCAGGAGTCCATCGAAGAGTCGCTCCTGAATGTCCTCACCATCGGGAAGCAAGCGACCGGTGAGTTCCTCATAGATAGCTTCGATTTCAGTAGTTCTCGCATGCCCCTCTTCCAGCGAGATGGCGTTTAGAGCTCGCTGGAAGAGGTTTGATGGGTCTGCTGGAAGTGATGTTTCGTGTCTGTCATCAGGCCAGTTAACCCCCTGGTAGGACTCACGGACGATGGAGACGTTGCCTTTGTCGACGCCGAAGAGTCGGGCCATGAATCGCTGCCCCTCGTCCTCGTGTTTCTCGTCGACGATAGTTGCGCTTGTAGCGATATTCGAGATATAACCCTTCGGGGGCTTCGCGAGCGATTTCAGTCGGCGGAGCAATAGGGAAATCTCGGCACCCTGAGCACCAGTATTGGTGTGGGCTTCATCCATCACGACGTACTCCAGTGGAGCGTCGAGGAACAGATCGAGGTCCTTCCCACGGGTGAGTTGGAACTCGAGGATGGCCTTGTTCACCAGAAGGATCTGCGGAGGGTCCGCTCGAATCTGTTCACGGGTATAGCGCTCTTCTGGGGGTAGGTGGACGACGTTCTCATCTTCGTCGACCTCGCCATGGAGTTCCTGGTACTCTTCGCGAGACGTCCCTTCGGGGACGTTTCGACCCTCGAACGAGAGCCCAGTTTCGTCTTCGGGGGTTGGGCCGACGTACCGACCGAACGTGACGCCGGTTCCGACGAGGAGTTCCCGAAGTCTATCGAGCTGGTCGGCTGCCAGCGCGTTCATCGGATAGACGATGACTGCCGTCACGCCATCGGGCGCGTCAGGATCCTCGTTGAGTCTGAGGCAGCGATCGATAATCGGATAGAGGAATGCCTCAGTCTTGCCAGAGCCCGTTCCGGTCGTCACAAGCGTGTCCTTACCGTCTTTGACCGAATGAAGCGCTTGCTCTTGGTGTTCGTAGAGGTGTTCGTACGGCACGATTCCTCGCATACGGTTGTGGAGTGTACCGTCGTCGACGAGGTCGCTGACTCGTGAGCCCTCCTTGTAGGCACGGCTCAGCGAGACAAACGGCCCTTTGAATAGTGGTGAGTCGTTTCGCCAGAGCTTTTCTTCGAACTGATTACTGAGTACCTCGTCAGTAAGACGGGCAGAGGTTAATTGATAGCGAAGGTACTGCTTATTGACCTCCTCTGAGAATTGAAGTGGATTCAGGGTCATTTCTGAAGCCTCCTGAGAACGCTTTCCCAGACAGCTGTGTGATTGTCGTCTTGAAGCCTCTGTATTACGTGAGGCACGTCCTCAACCAGGGTCTCCGACACCTCCTCTAAATCTTGCCAAGATAGGTCTGGATCATTTTCCCACTCCAATTCTGATTTTGGTTCCCACTCATTTTTGAGCAATTTGCGATAATATTTGACAGACTTGGTAGTGCGTCTGTCTTCGACCGGTAGATGGTCGTCAACTCTATAGAATCCTGTTAAGCGTTCTTCGTCACTTGACATTACTTCCTCAAAATCACTAAGGCTTAGACCGTACGCTTTGGCTACCAGCGCGTTCAATTGTGCTTCAGTTTCGATCCTCTCTTCCTCTGAAGTACAGAAGTATTGTCCAGGATTCAGGGTCAAGCCCCATTTTTCCCGAAGATATAACCATTCAATGGACCAAAATTTTGCAGTCATATTGAGTGCCGCAGCACGTATTTGTATCTGTTCTTTCACACTCTCCTCTATCATATTCGGATATCGCATGTTTCGGATCAAGAACCAAGATAGAGTCGATCCCCCCAATACAGTCCTAACTTGGAAGTCCATAATGAATGAATTCAGTATCCCATCCAAAAGGAGAGCTTCACCTAAGCTTTCAAAGGGCAGAGCATATGCAGTATCCAAGCATGGGAGAGCTCGGTACAAGCTTGCGATCATTGTCCGTCGGTTTACGGACGAGCCCTTTCGCATGAAGGATACCTTGTAGCCATTATGCACACTATCTCTGGAAAGGACTTCAGAAACGTTCGCAAGAAATTGGGGCCCTGGTTTCTTCTCTGTCCACTCAATCTCGTCCCAATCTGCACTCCGACCTCTACCAGAAACCCACCGTTTTGCAAAGCTGTCGAAATTGTTTACCATTCTTCCCTCAATAGCCGGAAGAGCGAAGTCTGTGTTGGAGAGTTTCCATAGTCCGGATTCGATGTATTTTGCACCTTTATCCTGGGCTTCGTTCAATAGTAGGAACTCCTCACCAGCTTCTGACGTGTTCACTTCTTGAACTGGCTGGTCTATCTCTTGAAGAGGCTGCAAACTCGGTGCATCTGTGTCTCCGTGGAGTATCTTCAAGAAAATCTTTCCCAAGTGGGGTTCGAACGGTTCGATGAATGTGTACTCATTCGGAGACAGATCCCGTATATCAGCTGGTTCAGTCTTGAAGTGACTCGGGTCTATACTTTGCCATTCGCTCACATCTTTACAGTAGAACTGGCACTTAATTGGGATATTATTGTTAGCTCTGTCCACCAGAAGAGTGGTAAATCTTTCACTACGATGGATTCCTTTAAATATCCCTTCCCGGTTAATGAAGTTGAAGGCCCATTCAACAGTATTGTAATCAATCAGCTCTTTACGGAGTTCTGCAGATGGTTGATCAGAGGTAAACGTACCTTTGACAATATACCCTAGACGACCCTGGTTATTTGTTATCCTCAATCCTCTTTCGACAAATGCCCTATATAAGTCAATTTTCCCGCTTCCCTGCAACCGGTACTGTGGTTCTGGTGGTGAATGAGGAGCCTTCTTTTCTAAGCGCTTTGTCCAATAGCTCTCCGGTTTGAAGAATTTGGACATACCCTTCTGAACTTCGCGATGTCTGTACCAGCTACTTTCGATGATTTCTGATGAATCAAGAATATCTTCCTTCCGCTTGTTGGCTCTTTTTCGACTATACTTTGAGAAGATTGGATCGTAGCGGGTGAAAAATTTCTTTGTTTCAGCGGCTACTGTTTCCCAGGGCGGGTTACCAACTACGGCATCAAACCCTCTCCTGTCTCTGAAGAAAACATCTGGGAATTCTAACTCCCAGTGGAAGAAATTCAAGTCACTATCTGATGATAGTTCAGCTACTGTCTCTTCTGTTTCTGGGTGTGTGGTGGTATTATAGAACCTGTCAGGGTCCAGAACAGGATTGTTTTCATCACCCATTGGCCAAAACCAGATGGAGCACCACCGATCCATCTGGTGTCTTATAGAGTTTATATCCTCATTCTCCATGAACTCAGAATTGAATATCTCCTCCCGCTCTTTTTCAGAGTATGTCTGATGCACTCTCTCTAGAGCTGATTTCGCGTTTTCTAGTACGTTCTCATCACTAGAATCAGCCTCGAACCAAGAGGTATCGTGCTCTATGTTCTTGAAGTGGGTTCGCATCTGTGGCTTGATGACCTCCTTTCTAAGTTCACGAAGTCTTTTAGTACGTCTCCCTTTCCTACCGTCACCTCCATCACGGTTCCACGCTACGACCGGATAATCCTGATACTCAGAGATCCAAGTTCCAATTAAACTATTTCCAACCCGCAACTTATGATCAAGGAATGTAAATGGTAAGTCTGGGTCTAATGTCTCCACCCATAGGCTGAGCTTTGCCAATTCGACTGCGAGACTATCCTGATCTACACCATATATACACCGCTCAACTACAGACCTCTTAAGTTGGGTATTGAACTTGTCCCTCCATTCCTCATTTGATGTATCTAACCGAAGTAACTCTTCATTGAGCAGTCCTTTTGCCTTCTCACCTAATGGACTAGAGAGCGGTTCACCAGGTTCTATGTCCTCCAATACATGATGCTCAAACGACTCCTCTAGAACATTTGTAATGTACCTTACTGCTGCGACAGGAAATGTTCCCGAACCTACTGCCGGGTCACAAACCTTCTGATCAAGTATTTCCTCCGGCTTTTTTGGTACTTGTTCATCTCCTTCTTGATTATAGAGCAGCGGCTCCAACGTTCGCCTAACAGTAGGTACTGCCAGAGAAGGTGGTGTGTAGTACGTTCCAGTTGATTTACGGTTATTGTCCCAATTGACGAGATAAGTCTCCTCTGGCCGAACGACTCTTTTTACAAGCCTTCTAGCAGCTTTCCTCTTTAATTTTTCAAGTATTGTTGGATCGAGCGATTTTAATTTTTTCTTTGATGGGAGATAGAGACCAGAGGTGTCTACTACATCATATGCCCACTCATATACCTCATTGTCAATACCTTCTGTCTCATTTTGGATCGATCCTGACTGTGTTGTTCCGTTATCTTTTGATTCCTGATTTACCTCGTCGACACTAACTGAACCGTCGGTTAAGAACGAAGTGGACGAGTCGCTCTTTAAATTATCTACGAGTTCAGTGATCTCGTTATCGTCTAAACTATTGAGGAGTGAGAATGGTAACGCAGGTTCATCGCCAATATTCAGGAATACTACCGCCTGTTGCTCATCCTGAACCTCCCGGAGTTCGTAGTCCAGCAGCCCCTCGTACATCATGCCGATGTACTCGGTTCGCAAATCGCTGAAATCGACAGGGCCGGTGCGACGTTGTCCGCCGCTCTCGAACTCGGCGATCTTCAGCTTCTCCAGAACTTCGAGGATGGTCGCATCGCTCAGTCGGGTATTATCATCCTCAAATACAGCGAGCCCCGCGAGCACGTCGTCATCACGATCTTCATCAGGCGGACGAAATAGTCGCCCTCCGTATGCACGAAGTGGAATCTCACTATGCGGACTCCCGTAGTAGACGAGACGAGAGAGTGCCTGCAAACGTGGCCAGGCACTGTATTGCTTTTCGAGAGTGTCCTCACCTTCCTCGATACGAGCCTCTCGAAGATCGCTAAACAGGCCTTCAACACTGTAGGAATTATAGTAAACCGGGTTATCCTTTGGAAACAGTTCGCGGCTCTCCGCATACAACGCAACGACAAGGCGCATCACGATACGAATTGCCGCTTGATACCGTGCCCTGAGTTCGTCACGTCCACTAAGATCTCGGTCGGTTAACGACGCAAGCACTTCCTTGCGCTCCTCATCGGTCATCTCCATCAGAAGCGCGTCGAGGTCTTTCAGTAGAAGTTCAACTGCTTCACGTACCTGCGTCCCCATGACGTCCGAGAGGTCAGCCTGCCGATCTCGACTGGCTTTGATCCGGCCAATCAGTGACGCCTCTTCGTCCTCCATTGGAGAGGGAAGTACGTCATCACTCAGCAGCCCGTAGAACCCGCGGAGCGCCCCTCGACCCTCACCACCCTGAAACCATGCCTGTGCGTCCCATTCAGTCCAGCTCTCGTGGTCGAGTGTGGCGTGAATAACGCGAAACTGATAACCATTCGTGAGAATACCAATGTCAGTCCCAGTCTCTCGCAGCAGCCGAACGAATTGAGCATACGTCCGCTTCCCACTGTAGATTCCAATACGTCCTGGTTCTCCATCGTCAGTTGTCACCCGGTCGTCATCGATCCAAACCATCGCCCGAGCCTCGTCGTGCTGATCGAGAAGGACGCGATTCGGACGAAGATCACCTCTCCGAAACTCTGCAGGGATGTGCGTTTCTTTCACCCACGAAGATGCAACGTGCCCTAGAAGGTCTTCGAGAACGGTATCATGCCAGTTGTAGAGTTCGTCCGGATCGTTCCTAAATCTCTTGTAGGATCGTCGGAGGTTCTCGTATTCGCGCTCACCGAGACTCGGCGGGCCCTCAGGAAAGACTTCTTCGAGAACAATGGGACTTAGCAGTACACCTTGATGCTTTAGCGTTGTCCACCACGAGTTAGGCTCCTCCTCTTGAACAGCTTCGACAGCACTCATCAGTTATCACCCTCCCGCTCGGGGACGTACAGCTTCGCTCCTAATTCAGTGACCTCGATTTCGTCAGCCAAAGTGTAACGTTTGGGAAGCACTTCTTCTAAGAATCGTTCGTTCTCACGCTGAAGTCGCTCTCTCATTTGCCGTTGGTTCTCCTCCCATACTTGAAGGTCTTCTTCGGACAGTTGTCGGCGAAGCTCCTCCACACGGCGCTGACGTTCAACATTCTCTTCGGGGTCGAATGTGAGCTGTTGGGCTTTTTCCTCGGCCGTGGTGAGTTGTTCGCGAAGTCGTTCCTTTCGTTGTTCAGTGAGGTCCTGCTCAAGGTCCTGCATGCGTTGCTCGAATTCGTCTTCAAGCTGCTCGCGGGCTTGCTCCCCCGCGACATCGAGTTCCGAGCTGAGTTCGGCACGAGTCTCCTCCCGCAAAGACTCAGCGAGCGGTTCGATGTGTGAATCTACGTCGACGAAGGCTGGTCGAAGTTTATCCCACCAGTCCATCATCGTCGACTCGCCAAGCGTTCGCTCATTGTTTACCTGAGGGGGGTTCTCCGCCCGAGAGATTCCATTGGGAGTGACGTGGAACCACCACGAACCGACATCCGCGTGAACGACCTCTTGGTGCTGATTGCGGGCCGTCACCAGATAATGGAACTCCACGTAGGCTTCCTTTCCCATATCCGGTGTGTAACCGACGAGTGTCCAGCGATTGATGTCCTCCTCCTGACCCCACATCGCCCGGCGGAAGTACGACATACTCGTCTCGACAATAGGATGGCCGATGCGGATTAGACGAGCCCCTTTCTGCGGTCGGTAGATTTCGCGGCCGTTCACCTCGTGGAGGAATGCCTGTGAATCGAAGACTAACTCCGGCATCGACTCTTGTGCGTCCGCAAGGTTTTGGGTGAGGAATTCTTTGAGTCGCCCACGAGCATCGGTGATGCGGTAGCCATTGCGGTTCTGTTGGAGATTTGCATTATGAAGCTCAAGATATGAGTTGACGACGTTCCGTATTGAGTCAGGCGTCAGATCGTATTCTCGGCTCGCTTCCTGGAAGCGCTGCTTTGCCTCCAGAAATTCTTCCTGCGTCGGGGAGTCGATCTCTTCGAGGTCTTCCTTTGCGGGATCATCGCTGCGAACTCGTTCCACACGATCATCAAGCGTGTCTTGTTCGATACCACCCCAGAATCGACGTTGGACACCACTATCGATCACCGTCCCAACGCTCCCTAGGTCATCTCGTGCTTCATTAACCTTGTTTAAGACATATGCGAGGAAGCGTTGGTCAGCCTGCTCGTCGCTGGTATAATGGAATATACCGACATCGCGTTCTTGCCCATGCCGATCGACTCGTCCATTTCGCTGTTCGAGCCGCATCGGATTCCAGGGAATCTCGTAGTGGCTGACATATCGACACATTCGTTGCAGGTTCAATCCTTCGCTCGCGCTGTCCGTTCCGACGAGGATGCGGAGTGGCGAATCAGGGTCATTGAACGCCTCCTTGATATCGTCACGCTCGGTGCGTGACATCCCTCCGTAAACAGCCTGTACGGTGTGACCAGTGTAGCCTGCCTCCTCGAGACGAGTGAGGATTTGGTCCTGTGTATCTTTGTATTCGGTAAAGATGATGAGACGCTCGTCATCCTTCGGGTCCGAAGGGGGTCCAAGCAGTGGTTGAAGATCCTGAGTCTCGAACCCTTGTTTTAGGTGTTGAACCAGCGCATCGGCCTTTGAATCCGAAAGATCTATGCCTGCTTTTGGTCCTTTTGCTGTGATCTCCTCGGTCCAACCAAGATCACGGAGGGCTTTGCTGACTCCTTCGGCAGGGTCCTCCAAGTCTGGAGCCTCCTCCAGAAGCCAGGAACCACCTTCAGCCATCGCGAGTCGCTCACGATCTTCTCGTTCGATGTCGTCCTCAATGTCCTCATCCACTTCGTCGAAGGTCTGCTGAAGCTCTTTTTTCGTGGTATAGAACTCTCTGGACCCGACATGCCGCCACCAGGTTCGTGCAAACGCATACGGAGAACTCAACAATCGCTTGTTGAGAATTGTGAAGACAAATTGGCCCCAGTGCTCTTCTTGTCTACCTCGTTCCGAGAGTTCCGACTTCGCCCGTCCACGATACTCGCGTAACGCCTCAAATAGTTGCTCTTCTTCTGGTGTCAACTCGACGGGTACACCATTGACGTGCCGGTCCGGGAACCGATCAGTAGTCGACGCCTGATTGATTTCGCGTTTCAGACGTCGCGACATGATTGTGTCGAGGTGACGTTGGTCGGTTTCAGAAAGGCTTGGCTTCTGAATGAAGCGGATAGGATCAAGGAGTTCGAGTAACCCAAGGAAGTGCGATGTATAGCCGTCGTGTGGTGTAGCAGTGAGGAACAAGCGGTGCTCGAACCACTTGGTGAGCCGACGCATCATTTGAGTCCGGACTTTATCATCACGAGTAGATTTAGGAGCGAAGTGGTGTGCCTCGTCGACAATCAGGAGGTCCCACGGCGCGAAAGTCCCACCCATCTCATCTTGACGCTTCTTGGCGCTGGCTTCGAAATCTTGGTAGATCACCTCTTGTCGAAGGTAGTCCATGCTAGTGATGATATGGTTGTGGACTGCCCATGGGTTCACATCGCTCCCGAACTCTCGTTGGGTACGTCGAGCCTCATCAGCGTCAAGGATAGTGAAATCAAGATGGAATTTCTCCTCCATTTCTTCCTGCCACTGGACTTGAAGACTAGCAGGACAGACGATGAGAATACGTTTAATACGGCGTCGGAGGACAAGCTCCCTTGCGATGAGTCCGGCTTGAATGGTCTTCCCTAAACCAACGTCATCTGCTAGAAGAAGCGAGACCTGTGGCATACTCATCGCTTTCAGAAGAGGGGTCAGTTGATAATCTTCAATCTGAATCGCAGACGCCCACGGTGAGACAAGTGGAAGATCTTCGCTTGAGTTCACGAGTGACTGGATAGATTGGAGACTCGTCCATTGAACTGAGTCAAGGTACGCATCGTAGTAATGTGGCCGGTCGGGTTGCTGTTGAGGGATATTTGGCCAACCGGCATTATCGAGAAATCCCGAAGTCGGTTCGAGCTCCCAGAGGATTTCGTCGGTTTGCGGGTGTTCATTCCCGTCAAGATAATCGACACTCACCAGATTCATCGGTTGATTTTGGTCGTTTGCACTCGTTACTCCGGTCACGAGAGCAGGACGATTTCTAACCTGTATAAGTTGACCTCGTTCTGGTGGAGATGAGTTGATACTTGACTGTGACATATATGGTTTAACTAATAGCGGATTCTCTAGGGCTTCAAATTACCGGTGGTGTTTATAACTTCGATATGGTTCACATCACCCCCGGAAAGCAACCCCTTGATGGTAAGTAGAAACAGTTAGAGCCGCTGTTCTCTGTCTTGTGCGCCCTCATCCTGATTTGGGATCCGCGAGACCGGTCGTTTCATGTTTGTTATTGTTATGCCAGGTCATTTGCCATTCCTCGATAGCCGGGAGGCTCTCTGCTTCGTGAGTAGTGTACCGATCTCTGATACGGGTAGGGAACGGCGTGTTGACGCTGTCGCGCCGACAAGGACGACCCAGATATCCTCAGAATCGATATCTGCGTTCTCGCCGAGATCGATATCTCTCCTCGTCGAGGGTGTTGACGAGGAAGCTAAGCACCTGTTCTTCGGTTGAGTTCGTTGGCTGCTCGGTCTGGTCGCATCAACCGACCAATCAGCCCGTTCATCTAACCCGCTTTGTGAGGTAGCTTAATTCGTGATCGAAGCTCCACTTTCAGGAGAAAATGGCAAGACAGTGGACTATAGGGTCCGCATCGAGAGTCGGTTTTCGAACTCGGACTCCGTATGAGTCCGGATTTCTTGAGCCACTCGTTCAGGGGAAGTTTCGAGGCCGAACTCGTCATCAACCCCTTCGAACGAGACGGATTCAAGCACGTCAATGATCAAATCAGCTCTCCGCTCTTTCAGCGAATCGTACGTCCAAAACGAATTGAAGTACTCGGTCGTCTCAAAGACGGGTTTGGTTTCCTCTCTCGAACCTTTTGAATGCTGTATGAGTTGTTCGAGATGAGATTGGTTGATGGGTCCACGTTCTGAAGTGAAATACCGATTCGGATGGATACTAGAGAACTCCTTCGCCTCGTTAAAGTACTCAGGAATTTTCTCGGCCAGCGGGCGATTACTAGCACTGAGGTTGTCACGGTCGTGAAGTAGGACGAAATTTCCAATGTCATTCACGAATCGCTGTGTGATAAAGTCCTCAATTCTCTCCCGCTGTTGTCTCTCGTCCCCAGTAAGCTCGTCATCATCTCGTTGAGTAAGCTCAATATATCGTCGTATCTCCGAGGTGATTTCTGCGTTTGCTTGGTCGAGTTTGAAGAACTTGGGGAGCCAGATTGGGTCACTAACATCATACACAAGACTTTGTGGGAGGACGTGTTCAAGATGGATTTTTCCATGTTTAGGTTCTGATCAACTACAGCGCCTTGTTCACGGAACCACTGGTTAGCTATTTTTGCGAAGAGTAGTTTGACGTGGTCTGGGTTCCATGATTGAGCCTGAACGATGGTATCCCGGAACCGTTCGGCAAACAATGAGGGCGCTATCGACTGCGCCTGATTGATTAGATATCGCCGTGTCTCCTCATATGGATCGTGTGTTTCTCTGTCTTGTGCTTGATGGAACTCGTGAGTAGCGTCGATGAAGATTTCTTGAAATTGATTCGGATTCACACCTACGAAAAGTCGACGAAAGTTGAGTTTCTCAATGGTGTCTAGTGTCTTATAGAATGCCTCTTCAGACCCGCTCGGCGAAGTATGTGTGTGGTGGTAGAGTGCGAGAACGAGTGGCCGCCACTGGTCCATTCGCTGACTGTTTAATCGAATGAGAATTTCTCTGCACTGGTTCAAATAGTCGTCAAGCTTGAAATCGTGTGGCTGTGCCGGGCTCGTGATTTGCCTGTAGTAAGAAACTAATTCATATGCGTGACTGAGGAACGGTCGAGCATCATCAAGATCCTTGAGACGAGGTTTGACATCAGAGTCGAGATTCCGCGTCGCGAATGCATTGGTCAGTTCAGAACTTGCCTCGCCGAGGGTGTCGATACCACTATCGATGATACTTAGATACACCGAGAGGTAGTCGTCAATCTTGCTATCATCCGTTGCAAAGGCGACGACGATAGATTCCCAGTACTCTACGAATTCATCCCGATCCGACTCATCGAAAAAGGCGTTTACCACCGCCGCTCGGATGCGATCAATCTTTGTGAGCTCAAGGCCGCGGTCGTTGAGGATCTCAAAAATCTGCATTCGGAAGTCGGGCTTCGCCTCCCGAATTATAAATTCACCAACATAGTACGAACGCTGAATGTAGTGTGATAAGTTTATCAGAGCTAGTACTTTGCCGTCGGAACTATCGGACTGATCGACAAGTTCAGTCACGCGATCACGGTAGTAATTGTATCCATTGAGTAGCCGCCAATTCGAGTCATAAATAGGAATGTACTCCGAGAATTTCGACCGTTCAGGGTCAGTGTCCTCAATTACGCTTTGCTCAATTCTGAATTCCTCGATCAGATCCGAGATCTGTGCTGCTTCACTTCGTCGGCCATCGATGTAGTTACGCTCATCTGAACAGAGATATCGAAGCTGAGCTTCTGGCCCGGACATCAAGGCCTCAAAGAACTCATCGTCGTGCTTGTTGAGTGTGAGTCGAGGGACGTTCCCACTTGCTATTCCACCATACTTGTACAGAAGCGAGTCGATCTGGCTGGCTGCGTTTGTGCAAAGCTTGCCAATCGTCTCAGTTTCGAACTCTTCGGATTTGAGGTTCTGAAGTTGTTCCAAGATGGCTCTCAAAAGCATATGGATAGATGTGAGGCGCTGCTGTCCATCGATGATCTCAAACGTGTCTTCTTCCGCGTTGATTGCGAAATACACCGAGCTGAAAAACACGTCCGAGATGTTACTTTCGCCAATACGGATTTCGGCATCCACGAATTCCTGTATATCCCCCCAAAGCTGGCGGTGGTGCCTAATCTTCCAGGAGAATAGCCGTTGATACTCAGGAACATCAAAAGTTCGATCAGATAGAACGTCAATTAGTGGCTTCTTTGTCATATCGAAATTAGACTCCGCGATCTGCTGCATCGCCTGATAGTCAGCGACAGTGTTGATGTCCAAATCTCCGCTTTTATCATAATCAATAAGTGTGTTATAGAGATTCATCGAGTCTCGAGTCATACAAACAGTACCGGAGGTTGTATGTTAATACCTGGCGGTGGTGTTTGATTGAGGTGAATTTTCGATCCAGCAGCGATTGTCCTCCCGAATGAGTCACTAATCTCCATAACTACAACATCAACCACGATCTTGTCGAAAAACACGATTGGGCGCTTCAGGCCGTCTCCTTGCACAAAGTCAATGACGCCTAGGGTGTCCAAAAGGTACACCTTCCTGACCCCCGATCCAGAATTCTCGAACTTGATATGCTGAGCAGGGCATCGGTGTCAGACTGATTCGCAACACTACTATGTGCATCCTCTTTGACAGGGGGGATATGGCTGACAACGATCGAACGCTCTACGATACCTATATCGACTATGATCACGTCGACCTCGACATCACTTCGGTCGCAGACCACGTCGCAATGCAGCAAATCGCGGGCGAGAATTTCGAGATGGAAAAGAGAACGTTAGCGGAGATTCTCTCAGATCGGACGTTCAAGGTACCGGAATACCAACGGTTGTTCTCGTGGAAGAAGAAGCATCATCGACAACTGTGGTCTGATCTCGAACAGTTCGTAGAAGCCGATTTAATTGATGACTCTGACATCTCTGACGTATTCTTCAGTTCGATGTACTTCGCTGTCGATAGAGACAGCAATACACACGAAGTCATTGACGGCCAACAGCGACTCACGTCGATTAATATCCTTTTACTCTCTATTCTTGAGGAACTCCGCGCCCTCGATACTGAGTCGATTCAGCAGGAAACGATCAATCAACTACGAGAAGGAAGTATCAAACAGATCGAATCACTCCTCTACCGCTTCGAGAACCCTCTCAAAGGAGACGTCCCACGTCTATCACTCAATAAACACGACGATGACGACGACGCGGACCTGGGATTCTTCGAGGCCCTCATGCTGGGCCCCGAAGCCCGATTAGAGTATCTCTGTTCAGATGAACGTGAATCCGTCGACGGTCGCCGTGGAGATTCGACACGAATATCGGACCTCGTCGAGGAATTCCGGATTAGCGATCAAGTTATCGAGAAAAGGGACCCTGATACGTCGTCATTCTCGAACTTCACGCCGATCTACGATTCGAACTGGCGACTACTCAACGCCTACAACTTCTACAAAAACCGCATCAAGGAGGTCGTCGACGCGGCAGACGACACCGACAGCAAGGCACTAGCGCTGATTAACCTCAGTCACTACATTCAGAACTCGTACCACGTTGGCGAATTCATTATCCGGAATGCAGCACCCGATTTCCGAATGCAGATCTTCGAAATCCTCAACGACCGCGGACTTGAACTCAACAAGATCGATCGCATCAGAGCGGCGGTCGTGAACGCGTTCTTTGATGCCGACGACCGACAAGAGTACGTGAACAAGTGGGAGGATATTGTTGTCGCGTTCGCAACAGACGACAACCAGATCGACGACTATCTCTCCGTCTACCTCAGCATCGTCGAACCCGAAATCGAGACCGTGGGAGAAGCCAGTGCAGAACTCACCAACGCATTCGCAACCCGCAATCTCGAATCCGATGTCCGGCCCCGATTGCGACATCTCGACGACGCCCGAGACTTTCTCGACCACGCTCACGATCTCGTTCAGTGCTACAAGGACATCACGAATTCGGCACTGGAGCTCACCGACCTCGCACTCGAGGAGGCACACGAGAAATGCCAAGAGGTGTTGGTCCGTCTCAACGATCAGCGGATGAACCAGTGGCGTCCGTTCATCTTGGCGCTCTACCACCACACGGTAACGGACTCGAACGCGAGCGGCGAACAGCTCTACGATGTACTCGACACGGTCGAGAAACTCAACTTCAGACGGCTCCTCGTCGGGGAAGACCCAAACATCTTCCAGGAGGTCTTCATCGAGACCGTCCACCGATTCTCGCTCTCGCCCGAAATGGAGGACCATGAGAACGTATACGATGATTCGTGTCGCCACCTGATCGACGAAATGCGATCGTCTAATCCATCAATGTTCTCCGACAGGTTCGTGGACATCGTCATCCAGGCGCAGGCGTGGAACCCCCAGAGCGCGAAGCTACTGTTCGGCAAAATTGCGAATGAGCACTTCCGCGAGGACGGCATGTATGTCGAACGCCGTCTGAACATGGGCAGCATTCACCTCGAACACGTCCTTCCGCAGAGTCTGATACATAACGCCGATGACCCGATATGGCTGACCGAATTTTTCCAGCTCAACGACGACGAGGTCGAAATCGCGGGCGCGATTCAGACCTATATCGAGTTGTACCGGCGGGACGATGACGAACTCAGCGAAGACGAGCGTCAACGTCGCGACAACATCGAGGAGTTCATCATCCAGCGATTCGTCAACGATCTCGGGAATTTCCTCCTGCTCCGCGACAGTGACAACATCAAGGCGAGCAATCGCCCTCTCGCCGAGAAAATGCCACAATATTTCGATACTGGCGAGGACTTCCGGAGTATCCACCCGAACAGATACTTCACCGAAACTGAGGGAGTGATCGACCGGAGAAAACTCGAGGACTTGCTCGAACAGTCTCGGGCGATCCAGCGAGAGGAACGCGACGAAATCGATCCAACCTTGGTCGATTACTTCAATTCCCTCTGGACGTATGAGGCGTTGCAGGACAGACGTGTCGGCCTTCTCGAGGATACGCTCGATATTGTGGAGTTCGAGCAGCTTGATGACGAGTTCGGACTCGCATCCGACCGCGATGGTGTCCGAGAACGGATTCGCATGCAGACTGAACGAGAGTTCGAGAAACGGCTCTCGCTTCGGTCGCTCTGATAGACTGTTCATAACTTGATATGCCGAACAGGCGTACCAGAAGGTCGTCCACTCAGCTACCTTCTCCCCCTGCGTCAGTCGACAGCTGTAATACCACACCGAGGCCAGTGTCCGGGTGTATCGTGAATAGCTCACCGCCCGATCGCACTCTCAACGATCTCGCCGACCTCCTTGCCGACGAGTTCGGGGCCTACCGACACTCCGAGGAATTCAACGAACTCTCGCTCGTCATCGACAACAGCGACCGCGAACACCCGACGCTCATCGTCCACATCGACCGTCAACAGCCCGCCGACCTCGCCGAGCGCGTCGAGACCTTCCTCCATGACAACGGCGCGCGGACCGAACGCGAGCGCCACGATGACACCGACATCCGCGTTCTCGCCACTCTCGAATAGTCACTCGACGATTGCCTCACGTTGGGAAGTCTCCCGTTTCTCCAGCAAACGTCGCAGGAGCCGAGCCTCGCCAGCGGCCGGGCCAGCCGCTGCTGCTGATAACCTTATGACTCGGTGGAAATCCTGCTACCCCTGCAGAGCGTGAGGGAAAAGTATGGGGCGCAAGAGACCGAGGCTGTTACCGCGTTACAAAACGCGCGCTTATGACTGGTCCGAGTGCGAAGGAACACGAGTACTGGGCATCACAGCCCGACTGCCGCCCGGAGCGGCAGTCGGGAAAGCCCGTATAGGTGTATCTCTTCCTCACGCATCGGCGTCCCGGAGTGAGAACAAATGTATCTCGGCATAGACATCCACAAACGGTATGCACAAGTCGCAGTGCTCGACGAGAATGGTGAGGTTGAGCGAGAGGTTCGCGTCGAGAACGCGAACCTCGGCGAGATCGCCCGGCAATATGCTGGAAGCGAAGCTGCAATCGAAGCAACCAGCAACTACTACCACATCCACGATACTCTTTCAGAGTATCTGGATGTCACTGTTGCCAACCCAGCAGAGCTGAAGCTAATCGCTAATTCAGACCGTAAAACCGACCGTATCGACGCTAAGCAACTCGCGCGGTTGGTTCGGTTAGGATCGGTTCCTGAAAGCTACGTTCCATCCGACGAGATCAGGGAGAGCCGCGCACTCGTGCGCGGCCGATACAAGTTGGTTGAGAACCGCAAGGACTACGCCAACAAGATTCACGGCTTGCTCACCGAACACGGCATTACGCGCAAGGTCAAGCCGCTGAGCGTGAAAGGGCGTGAGTTCCTCCGGAACTCACTCTTCCAGCACCGTGGAACACGCTGCTTGAAGCGTATCTCGAAATGATCGAGACATTCACCAAGCAAATCAAGCATCTCGAAGTCGCAATCGAAGAACGAGCTGCGTCTCTTCCCGAGACGCAGCTCTTGATGACGATCCCTGGCGTCAGCTACTACTCGTCGCTGCTGATCCACGCCGAGATCGGCGAGATTGACCGGTTTGATGAGGCCAAGCAGGTAGTAAGCTACGCTGGACTGAACCCAGTGATCCGCGAGTCTGTAGGGTCTAGCGCAAGTTCTTGACCTTTGGACGCGTATCTCTCTGAATGGGAGCGCGACGAGCTGTCGTTGAACGAC
>NZ_JBNTJU010000035.1:0-19620 GCF_051195015.1 Halococcus sp. AFM35 | reverse complement strand
CCCTCACAAATCACGAACGGGACAACGATATCGCCAGTCCAACCATCACGCTATGAGAACTGTTCTGCACCACCGCCCACCGAAGATGAAAACGATATTGCCCGTGTTCGGGACGTCTTTGTTCGAATAAACCAAGGTGGAGTTACTCCTAGCCGAGCCGAAATCCTCCTATCCCTGATGACAAGCAGTTGGCAGCAGGAACCTCCCGAAGTCAATGCTCGTGATAAAGTTCATTCTATGGTAGATGAGTTGAATAATTTCGTTGATGGTGGTAATGCACCGTTTGCCACGAAGCACATTCAAAAGATGCTGCTTGCCATCAGCGGGAACGAGATCCAATATCGATTCGATAATTACACACTCGATCTCCTACGCGACTTGAAGAAAATTTGGCTAACTGATGACTTTTCAGCAACGACGGAGCAGCTCGCCCAACTCCTGAACAGTTATTATCCCACAGTAGCCTATATCCTGAGTCCGGCGCTCTATACACCTGTCACGTACTATCTCTACCAAAACGAGAATCCATCGCTCGATCCAACTTCTGTAAAAGGCCGTAACAGAAGACGTAGCATCTTGTATTACATCTGCGCCGCCCGACTTAATGGATTCACAGGTCAATCCTCAAACCAAATCTCTGAACTCGTTCGTGACATCCTCTCAGATTCAACGGGCACAGAATTCCCCCTTGAACGAATCAGCGATGAAGTCGGTTCAAGTTACGGAGCATCTCTCCGGTTCACCGAGGAGAGACTTACCACGTTGTTCGAAGAATTACAATACGGGAAGCGTAATGTCCAATTTCTGCTTCAACTCTCGCACTACCCGAATGAGCCAGCACGTGGCACAGACTACGATATAGACCATATTATTCCGGAATCAATCCTATCAGACGATACAGATGCTGATCGAGTGGGCAATCTACAGTTGCTTATTGACAGCACAAATAAAATGAAGTCTGATGACGAGTTTGATGACTGGATCGAATCTCGAACAGAGGAGTACAAACGCACTCACCACATTCCAAAAGGAGCCAAGAGCATGTCGTTCGAATCCTTCGTCGATAACCGCGAAAGTCTCATTATATCTCATATCCTCGAAAATCAACCAATGTAACACCATTGATCAACGAATCTATAGTTCTAGACTGATTTCGAGTGATTTTGCTGAATCCGGGCTATAGTACCGACTTCACGGCTGTTTCGTCATCAGAATCGACCCGTTCGCGGAGCGCCGCGGGGTCGGTCTCGCCGTCGGCGGCGACGAGATAGGTGCGGCCCGGTGCGTCGCCGTAGGTTTCGTGGAAATCGTAGACGAACCCGAGGACGAGCGTGTCGTCGGGAACCTCGTCGCTCGCGTCGAGGAAGGCGACTTGCTCGCGGACATTGTACTCGACGAGGCGGTCAATGACGTTCTCATCATCCGTGACGCCGCCGTCGAGGGCGTCCTCGACGACGGGCACGAGCGGTTCGACGCGCTTTCTGATGCCGGGTTCGTCGGGTAGCGAGCCGTCGGTGACGGCCCCGTAGGCGGCGGTGACGGCACCGCAACCGGTGTGACCGACGACGGCAATCGTCCGCGTGCCGGTGTTGGCGACTGGATAGAGGAGGTTCCCATCGACGGTCGAGGAGTCGTCCGCGTCCCACGCGACGTTGCCGATGTTCGCGGGCGTGAACAGCCAGCCCGGTTCCTCGACGCTCCACATGGCTTCCTGTGAGACCCGCGAGTCCGCACAGCACAGCGAGACTACGGGCGGAGATTGGGCGTCGAGCACGCCGTCGAAGTGGTCGTCCGGGAGGTGCTCGACGTGGTCGCGGTTACGAGCGAGCAGTTCCGTGGGCGTCGCGCGTGGCATGACTGGCGTCACGGCGCTCGCCGGGAAAACACTATCCGTCGGGATAGGGTATTTCGAGTTCGTCGCCGTCGTCGGGAAGGAAGGCGTCGTCGAAGACTTCACGGGCTTCGGCCGCGAGTCGGTCGCTCTCGCCGGCGTACCGCGAGGAGACGTGGGTGAGCGCGAGGCGTTTCGCGCCCGCTCCGTTGGCGAGTTCGGCGGCCTGTTTCGCGGTCGAGTGCGCAGTTTTTCCGGCGCGCTCGGTCCTGTTCTCGCCGAAGGTCGCCTCGTGAACCAGGAGGTCGGCGTCGGCGGCGGCCTCGGTGGTCGCAGCCGTGGGCCGGGTGTCACCGGTGTAGACGACTCGGCGGCCCGGTCGGGGCGGTCCCACCACTTGGTCGGGTTCGATGACCGTGCCGTCGTCGAGTTCGACGGTGTTGCCCTCGTGGAGCTTCGAGAACAGCGGTCCCGCCGGAACGCCGAGCTCCTCAGCCTTTTGCCTGTTGAATCGACCCTTGCGGTCGTCCTCGATTAGTGTATACCCTACTGACTGGGTCCGGTGGTCGGTTTCGAACGCGCGCACTTCGTACTCGTCGGCACGAAGTGCGACCCCGCCCGGTCGGGCCTCGTGGACGCGGACGGGATAACCGGGGCGCGCGCCCGTGACGCCGACGAGGTTCTCGACTGTGGCCTTCGTCCCCGGCGGCGTGTGAATGGCCAGCGGCTCCTCGCGGTCGTTGAAATCGAGGGTCTGGCAGAGTCCCGGTAGTCCCAGAACGTGGTCGCCGTGGAGATGGGTCAGAAACACATGGGAAACCGAAAAGCCGGTGCCGAAACGCATCATCTGGCGCTGGGTGCCCTCGCCACAGTCGAACAGCAGGCGCTCGCCCTCGCGGCGAACCATGAGGGCGCTCGTGTTGCGCCGGGTCGTCGGGACTGCACCACCGGTCCCGAGAAACGTCACCTGCATACCTCGACTCGTTGGCCCGCCGGGATAGCCGCTTCGAAAGCCCAGTCGGTGCGGTTGCGGATGGCGCGCGGGAGTAGCGAGGGACGCGAAGCGTTCCTCGGACAGCCGGCGCGAAGCACCGGCGATGCCGAAGGCACGATTCGTGCGTGGTCTGCGCGAGTAGCACGAGCGCAGGCTCGGTAGAGTTGCGCTCTGCCGGTGAATGAGCGAGCGACCGTAGGGAGTGAGCGAATCGGCTGGGAGGGGTGTTGGTTGTTGCGGAGGCTGTAAAAAAGACTGTCCGCGCGAACGAAGTGAACGCGGTTCACCGTGAGCGAGGCGAAGCGAGCGAGCGGGAGTTTTTAGTCCAGGTTTTTGCGAGTCAAGCGAGACGCTTTGCGTCTTGCTGACCGTGTGAACGGGCCTTCGGCCCGTGGGCAGAGAGTGGTGTCCGCAGCGCGGCGAAGCCACGCGAGGACACCCGACGAGTAAAAAAGTGGGCGGTATATTTTTGTTCTCCAGTCGAAAGGTAGGGGTATGAGCACCGTCCGCGAACGCGCCGTCGAGAACGCGACCGAAATCACCTCGACGCTGGTCGTCGGTCTCGGACTGCTCGCGCTGTTCACCGGTTGGCCGCCGATTCCCTTCTGGGTCGTCTTCGCCGTCGGCTTCGCGGTGGTCGTCCCCATCGTCGCCACGCTCGCCGGCGAGGATGAGGAGTCGAGCGAACCGGACAGTCAATGGGATAGCGGCGATAGTGAGAGTCGCCGCGAGGAATTGGCGGCGGGAGCCGACACGGAGGGCGCACTCGTCACACTGCGCGAGCGCTATGCCCGCGGCGACCTCACGGATGAACAGTTCGAACGCAAACTCGACGCGCTACTCGAAACCGACAGTCCCGAAAGTGCCGCCGAGTGGCACAGCCGTGACCGAATCGAGGAGAAATCCTGAATCACCGTCCGGCGGCTATCTCGGTGAGCCAGCCCACGCGCTGGACGATGCGGCGGACGGTTTCGAGGCGTGTCTCGCCCCGAATCGGCGAGTTGAGCGACTGGCGAAGCAACCACGGAAGCGATTTCCCGTCGAGTCGCCACCAGCGCACGTCCGCCCGCCCGAGCAGGTAGGATTTCTCGATATAGTCGGGCAGCGACTCGACGTAGGTGTGTTCGACGAGCAGTTCGGGTACGTACTGGATGTCGTAGTGTTCGACGATGCGCTCGGCGAGTTCGCTCTCCTCGTGGCCCCAGCCGAACGTCTCCTCGTCGAACCCACCGACCGTTTCGATGACCTCTCGGCGGATGGCCATGTTACAGCCCGGCAGCACGTCGGTGGATGTGGTCGCCTCACCTTGGTCGTACCACGGCAGTTCGAGGTCGGCGAAGCGGGCGTCGTCGGGCTGGCGCACGCGACCGGCGACGGCGGGATAGGCATCGAGCGCGACGCTCGCCGTCCGGAGATACCCCTCACAGGGTATCGAGTCGTCGTCGAGAAAAATCAATTTCTCGCCGCGCGCCCGCTCGATACCGACGTTGCGCGCGTGGGCCGCGCCCGCCTCGCGCCGGACGAGCACCTCGTAGTCGTCGAACGAATCGCGTGCGAGGCGCTCGACGGACTCGATTGTCGCCCCGTCGGGCAGCGTCGTCGGGACGATAACGCTCACCTCGACCATTATCCACAGGTTCGTGAGCCACCGGAAAGCCCTTCCGAGTCGCCCGCGCCGCGACGGTGGGAGACTCTCTCGCGGGCGGCCCGGTCAGCAACACTTAATGTATCGGCTGGCGTTCGTTGTGCCAATGGCCGGACAGGTCATCGCGGCCGTGCCGATGGTGCTGTCGGTTATCCTGTGGTTCGTCGTTCTCCTCTCGGTCTGTTCGGTCGCCTACTGGACGTACCTGATGGTCGTCGTCGGCCGAGGCTACCAGTCGCCGCCGCCGGAATACGGCCCGTCAGCCGTACAAGTGCGGATTTTGACCGTGGCTTCGGCGGCCATCGTCCAAGAGAGCGTCGACGCCATCCCCGATTCCATCACCGACCGCCACGTCATCGCCGAGGAGCCGATGGACATCGCGGGCGCGACCGTCCACGTCGTCCCCGAGACCTTCGAGTGCGAGGCCATCCGGAAGGGCCGTGCGCTCGAATGGGCGCGCCGGAACGTCCCCTGCGAGCGCGAGTACGTGCTCTACCTCGACGAGGACAGCATCATGACCGATTTCGAGGGGATTCCCGACGCCGACGTCGTGCAGTTCAGGGAGCGTCCACGGCGCAGCGGGTCGTGGCTCACGTATCTCGCCGAGATCTTCCGTATGGGATTTCAGGTCGAACAGCGCGCCTTTCCGTCGCTGTCGGTGCCGCTGTACGCCTGGGGTGGCGGCATCGCCATCAGGAACGACCTCGAAGAGCGTATCACGTGGGAGACGCCGACGATGATCGAAGACACCACCTTCGTCTGGAACGCGGCCGCCGCCGGCGGTGTGGATTTCGAACTCGCCGAGGCCAAATTCGACACGCAGGCCCCGCCGACGGTCCGCGCGATGGTCAGCCAGCGCAGTCGCTGGCTCGCCGGCTCCCAACAGGAGAGCGGACTGCTCGCACCAGCCTACCGGCTGCTGACGACCGTCCGCAATCTCGCGTGGGCGCTCTCGCCGGCGGTCCCGTTCCTCACGCTCGTCCCGCTGTTCGTGCCCGGCACCATCGCCTTCGAGACGGTGTTTCAGGTCGTTTCGGTACTCGTGTTCAGTTTCGTCCTCGTCTGGTCGGTACTCGGCGTGCGCTACTACGACGAATCGTGGCTCGTCGGCGCGGTGCTCGTCGTGCTCTCGCCGATAGTCAGCCTGCTGCACTCCTTCGGCGCGTTCGTCGGTCTCGTCTCCCCGCCGACGGACTTTTCAGTGACACGAAAGGTGAAGCCGGAACTCGTCGAGCGCACCGAACGTGAAGCCGAGGGCGACTGAAACGTTCGTCGGAGGCCACCAGTGTATCACAATGTTTAACCGAAGCGCAGGCAATCGCCAACGCACTAGATGAATCGTCGGACGTTCCTCCGCACGGCAGGGGTGGTCGGTATCGCCGGCGCGAGCGGCTGTTCGCTGCCGTTCGATTCGGTCTCGCTGCCGAACGCGAACGGCGGAAACGGCTCGAACGGCTCCGAGGAGACGCCGACACCCGAGCCGACGCCGACACCCGAACCACCGGAAACCCGTTCGGGGGCGGCGCTGACAGGTGTCTATGCCGGCGGCGACGGTCTCGTGGCAAACCTCAACAGCTACAGCGACTGGCTCGGCCAGAAGCCGGCGGTCGCGCTCGTTTTCGTCGATGCGTTCGGGCCGGCAAGCGCGAAACGTGGGTTCGTCGAGGGTATCCTGACGAACATCTGGCAGGCGGGCCACGTCCCGCTGATTTCGTGGCAGCCGTTCGAGCGGAAGAAAAACCAAACCAGCGAGACCATCGAGCGCGCCATCGCAAGCGGCGAGTACGACGACCAGCTCGACGAGTGGGCGAGCCTGCTCGAAAACTGGGCGCGCCCGCGCGGCGGCGAAACGCGCGGTCGACGGTTTTACTTCCGGCCGGCCCACGAGATGAACGGCAACTGGTTCCCGTGGAGCGCCGTCGATTCGACCCGCATCGAGGCGGACGCTACCCCCCAATCCGGCAATCCCGACGGCGAGGACCCGACGGCGGGCACGCCAGCGGACTACGTGAAGATGTGGCGACGGCTCCACGAGGCGTTTTCGACAACTGCACTCGACGAGTCGGACATCCAGTGGATGTGGTCGCCGAACGCCGACGAGATCGGTGGTATCCGTACCGAGCGGTACTATCCGGGCGACGAGTACGTCGACTGGGTCGGCCTTGACGGCTTCAACTTCGGCGAGGGACAGAAGTATCAGACCGGACGGTCGAACTGGCGCTCGCCCGAAGCGGTGTTCGATTCGATGCTGACTCGTATACGCGAACTGACCGACAAGCCGGTGGCGCTCGCGGAGTTCGCCTCCTCGTCGGCGATGTACACCGGCAGCGAGATCGAGTACCGGCCGCAGAAGAAGGCCCAGTGGATTCGGGACGTGTTCGCCTACGTCGCCGAGAACGACATCAAGATGACCTGCTGGTTCAACGTCGATAAGACGGGCCAAGACGAGAGCGACTGGGCGGTCTTCGACGGTGCACGCGGCACGTCGCAGGTCACCATCGACGGCACGCAGTATCCGGCCTACGGGAGCTACAAGCAAACCGTGTCCGGGGGGAAGTATCTCGCCGCACTGCCGGACTACCCGCCGCTGCTGACCGACGCGGAGTTCGCCGGGGAGTTCTAACGGCCGCGGAAGGCCGCCTCGTCGATGGGCGGAGTGGTCCGGTCGCGCTCGGCCATCGCCTCGCGGTAGGCCCGGTAGCACGCATACCCATCCGTGCTGTCGGTGCCGTTTCGACCGCCGAAGACCGCCCAATCGGTCTCCTTGTCCTCATTGAACCAACAACACAGCCCCACCCGGTCGTCGAAGTAGTCGACGGCCTCGCGTAGCCAGTCGGCCTTCCGTGCTGGGTCCGAACCATCGGCCGTCAGCGACGAACAGCCGACCTCGGGCACGCAGAGCGGTTTGTCGAAGCGTTGCAGCCGCGCGAACATGTCGTCGAACACCGCCGCCGGCGCTTGCCAGTCCGACCAGTCCTGACTGTGTCCCCAGTTGAACCCGTCGACGCCCACCCAGTCGACGTACCCGTCGCCGGGGTAGCACGCTTCGGCGCTGTCGGTCCCGACGTCGGCGTGGTTGACACACCATATCCACTGGAGTCGGTCAGCGCCGATTCCCTCGTGGGTGAGCGCGTCGTGGACGTGTCGCCACATCCCGACGTACTCGGCGGGCGTCGAATCGCCCACTGTCGGACTCCACGGATACCAGTCGCCGTTCATCTCGTGGGCGAAGCGGAGGTACAGCCGGCGGTCGTCGGCGGTTCTCTTCCCATCAGAGCCGGCCAGCCAGTCTGCCAGTCGGCTCGCCCACTCGTCGAGATAGGCGTCGAACTCGCCGGCGGCGATGCGGCGAGCGATGTCGGGGTCGGTCTCGGCGGCGAGATACGGCTCCCACGTGAGCAGCGGCACGCGCCCGGCGTTTCGGATGCGAGGGAGGAGGCGCTCGAACAGGTCGTCCATGTTGTCCCGACGCCACGGCGTGAACACCGTCTGGACGGCGTGGCGCATCCCGAGCCAGCGTTCCATCGCATCGATGACGTCCATCCGGTCGGAATCGACGTAGACGCCCGACAGCGGCGGGTTCATCGTCCACCTGCACTCCGTCCGCGGCTCGGGTATCGGCTGTGAGAGGGACGCTCGCCGGCCATATCGTCGTGTTTTTATTTGCGGCACGCATGAAGCTGCTGATTGCACTCGTCCGTCGTGTCGAGGAATAAATGAACACGCCCTACCGGAACAGCGTCCTCCTGGTCGCCCTGCTCGTAGCGATAGCGCTCGCGCCCGGCGCTGCCATCGGCGTCGTCTCCCAGCCGGCGGGCGGTGACGTTGCTCCCCAGCAAGGAGCTACGAACGCGAGCGCGAACGCCTCGGTAACCATGACGAATCAGACGCGCACCGGTCGGTCGGTGTTCATCGACCGGGCAACGCTGCCGGAGGGCGGGTTCGTCGTGCTTTCGGAGGCGGGCGACAACGGCAGCGTCATCGGCGTGAGCCTGCCGCTTGCGCCCGGTACCCACGAAGGGAAGGTGACGCTGCGCGGCGTCCCCGGTAGCGATCTGAACCACACCAGTCTCGGCGCGAACACCACACTCGTCGCCACGCTGTATCGGGATTCGAACGACAACAGCCGCTTCGACGGACTGCTCGAATCGGGGACCGACGAGCCATACATGAAAGACGCCAGCCCGGTCGCCGACCGCGCGACCGTCACGATAGCCGACGGCGAGCGCCCGACGAACGCCTCGGTGACGCTCTCGAATGGAACCACGAACGGGACCAGGGTCACCGTGGACCGAGCGACGCTCGCCGAAGGTGGCTACGTCGCCATCCACGAAGGGGGCTACAACGGCTCGAACGCGACCGAGACGCTGGTCGGTGCGACCGGCTACCTCGACGCCGGCAGCTACGCGAACGTCACCGTAAGCCTCGGGAACGACTCAACGCTGACCGATTCCGGGCGCATCAGCGCGGTCGTCTACGAGGACACCGACGGCGACCGCGCGTTCCAGTACGTGCAGTCGGACGGCATCGAGGACCAGCCGGCGCTCGAAAACGGCACGGCGGTGGCCGATACGGCATCGCTCACCGTCGAGCACCCGTCGACGCCCACACCGACGCCGACGGACACACCGACGCCGACCGTGACCGACACATCGACGCCGACGGACACGTCCACGGCGGCACCGACGGATACGCCGACACCGCCACAGGACGTGGGCGACGAGAGCACGCCCTACGGTGGCGAGAGCAGCGGGCGCGAGGGTATCCTCGAAAACCCGCTCTTCCCGGTTCTCGTGGGCGTGTTCGCGCTCTTTGCCGTGCTCGCAGTCGTCGGGCGCTAACACCGAATCGACCGATTCATCTTTCTCGCACGCGAACGGCCGACAATGGACGGGCCGCTGTGGACCGACGAACACGCGCCAGCGCTCGCGGACCTCCCGCAATCGGCCGTGCGCGAGTCGCTTGACCGGGCCATCGAGGAGCCACTGAACCTCGTTCTGCACGGACCGCCGGGAGCCGGCAAGACAGCCGCCGTGCGCGCGCTCGCCGACGAAATCCACACCGACCCCGACAACGACCTCGTGGAACTCAACGTCGCCGATTTCTTCGACCGAACGAAAAAGGAGGTGAGCGAGGACCCCCGGTTTTCGTCGTTCATCACGCCCAAACGCCGGCGGAACGCCTCGAAGGCCGACCTCATCAAGCACGTTCTCGGTGAATCGGCGGGCTACGCACCCGTCTCGGGCGAGTACAAGACGATTTTACTCGACAACGCAGAAGCCATCCGCGAGGACTTCCAGCAGGCGCTGCGCCGGGTGATGGAGCGCCACCACAAAACCACGCAGTTCGTCATCACGACGCGCCAGCCCTCGAAGCTCATTCCGCCGATTCGCTCGCGGTGCTTTTCCATCACCGTGCGCGCACCGACGACCGACGAGATAGTCCACGTCCTCGACGGAATCGTCACCGAGGAGGACGTCGCCTACGACGTAGATGGGTTGGAATACGTCGCGGGCTACGCCGACGGCGACCTGCGGCAAGCGATTCTTGGCGCACAGGCCACGTTCGAAGCTGCGGGCGAAATCACGATGGACGCCGCCTACGAGGCCCTCGGCGCGGTCGGCAACGACGAGCGCATCGAGGAAATGATTACCGCCGCCGAGCGCGGCGAGTTTCAAGAGGCCAGAACAACCCTCGACGACCTGCTCGTCGAGGAAGGTTTGGACGGCGGGGAGGTGCTCGACGACGTGCTCCGGGTCGCGCGCTCGCGGTCGGTCGGCCCGCCACCGGCCGAACTCCACCGACTGGCCGGCGACATCGACATGGACCTCGCAGAAGGGACCAACGACCGGCTGCATCTCTCGCATCTGCTGGCCGAACTCGACCGGTAATCAGGAAAGCACCGCGACGTGACGCGTCAGCGAGCGATGGACGCGGCGCTCGAAGGTGGTTTCAACTGTCCACCCCGCAGCGCGCGCCGCGTCGGTCCACGGGCGGTCGCCGACGACCACGGTTCCGGAGGCGACCCGGTTGGCTTCGGCGAGCGCACCCGTCACTACCGCCCGGAGGTCGCCTTCGATTTTCGACTGGCGGCCGTAGGGCGCATCGAACACCACGGCGTCGGCCACGCCGTCGGCGAGGGGCAGGCTGGTCGCGTCGGCCTGCGCAGTGGTGAATGTTGCCCTGCCGTCGAGGTAGTGGGCGAGGTTCGTCGCCGCGCCACGAGCCATCTTCGATTGGGCGTCGAACCCAAGCACCCGAGCGCCGACCAATCCGGCTTCGACGAGAATACCCCCAGTGCCACACATCGGGTCCACGACGGTCGCACCGGGCCGCGCGCCGGCGATGTTGGCGAGTGCGCGCGCGAGCAGCGGACTCATCGACCCCGGCTGGAAAAAGGGCTTCTCGGTGGGTGCGCGTGCCCCGAACCCGCGCCGGCTCTCGACGGCGAACCAGCCCAAGGTACAGGAATCGTCCGCGAACAGCGCCCGCAGCTCGTGGTCGGGGTCGTCGAGGTCTATCGCATAGCCGTGGTCGGTGAGCACAGCGCCCAACTGCCGCTCGGCTCGTTGGGTGTCGATACCGGCCGTCCGGCGCACGTCGCGCGCGCGGACCGCGACCGTTCCTTCACGGTCGAGCGGGGCGGCTTCGAGAATCGCGCGGGCGCTCTCGACGCTCGCCGCACCCTGTCCGACCACCTCGCTCGCCCGGAGCGTGTACGCGAGCGTGCGAAGGCGTTCGGCATCGACCGCACGGGCGAGTGCGAGACCGGACGCGAGCGGTTCGATTCCCTCGGCGGCGCTCGCGGCCTCGCACGCGGCGAAGTCGTCGTCCTCGCCACCGAGTTCGAGCACGTACACGTCCGTTCGTCCGCGAGCGCGGACATGTCGCTGTCGGTCGTCGGCGGAAGACATCGATTTTCGTACCTATCAACAGAGAGCATCAACCTTTATAAGTCTTAAATACGAGTTTTAAGACGAGTCATGTCTGCCCAGGACCCAAAGGAGACAATCAACATCGAAAACGTCGTCGCCTCTACCGGCATCGGTCAGGAACTCGACCTCCAGAGCGTGGCGATGGACTTGGAGGGCGCGGACTACGACCCCGAACAGTTCCCCGGACTGGTCTATCGCACGCAGGAGCCGAAATCCGCCGCACTCATCTTCCGCTCGGGCAAGATCGTCTGCACCGGCGCGAAAAGCACCGCCGACGTCCACGAGAGTCTCGAAATCGTCTTCGACAAGCTCCGCGACCTCGAAATCGAAGTCGAGGAGAACCCCGAAATCGTCGTCCAGAACATCGTCACCAGCGCCGACCTCCAGAAGACGCTGAACCTCAACGCCATCGCCATCGGGCTCGGATTGGAGAACATCGAGTACGAACCCGAACAGTTCCCCGGACTGGTCTATCGCCTCGACGACCCCGAAGTGGTGGCGCTGCTGTTCGGCTCGGGCAAACTCGTCATCACGGGAGGAAAGGAACCCGCCGACGCCGAGCACGCCGTCGACAAGATCACCGACCGGCTCGACGAACTCGGACTGCTCGACGGCTGAGATTCGGGTACTCTCCGAGCGCTTCGAACGAGCGTATCGAACCCTCAAGCGGACCCCGTGTGTCGGTGCACGGGTTCGTCGTGTTCGCAGTAACGCACCGAGGAAGCGGGTCGAGAGTGCTCGGGGCCGGAGTGGAGGGCGTATCGACCACCACGAAAGGCCAGACACAAGCCGATTCGGGAGAGACAGTCGAGTATGACCGCGAGCGCCCTCGCACAGGTCGACCCGGCGACGGGTGGCCTGCTCGCCTACGCGGGCACGTTCCTGCTCGCCGCGGGCGTCTACTCGCTGACCGCCCACATCGCCGCGCGGAACGTCCTCGGCGACGTGCCCGCCAGACGGGCGCTACTCGTCGGGCCGGTCCCGGCGGCCATTTCACTGCTGCTCCAGCAGTACGGCGTGCTCGCCTTCGTGCTCGCCATCGCCACCGATTTCGTTCTCATCCGTTACGTCTATCGGCTCAAGGCCCGGACGACGGCGCTCGTCACCGTCATCCATCTCGTCGTCAGCGTGCTCGTCCTGTTCGTCGTGCTGAGCGCCTATCGGCTCGCGGGCACGGCCCCCGGTTAGTCGACGAGACGCTCGATTTCGGTGACCAAGACGCCACTCGCGCCGAGTTCTTTCACGTCGTTGATGGTCTCGAAGACGTCGCGCTCCTCGACGACCGCATGCACCGCGACGTGCTCCTCGCCGGCGATGTCCATGACCGTCGGCCCACCGAGACCGGGAATCACGTCCCGAATCTCGTCGAGCCGGTCTTCGGGCGCGTTCATCATCACGTAACGTTTGCCCTCCGCCGAGAGCACCGAGCGCAGCGCCGTCTCGACCTCCTGGAGCTTCGGGTCGTCGGCCGTCTCGGGACGGGCAAATAGCCGGGCCGAACTCGACAGGACTTCTTCGATGATTTCGAGACCGTTGACTCTGAGTGTGGTGCCCGTCGAGGTGATGTCGATGATGGCGTCGGCCATCTCGACGTGAGGCGTGAGTTCGGTCGCGCCGGAGACCTCGACGACCCCGGGGTCGATGCCCCGTTCGGCGAAGAACTCGCGGGCGATGTGCGGGAACTCCGTCGCCACGGTCTTGTCGGCGAGGTCGGAAACCGATTCCAGAGAGCCGTCCTTGGGCGCGGCGAGCACTAGCCGACAGCGCCCGAACCCGAGGTCGAGGCGCTCGTCGAGACCGACGCCGGCCTCGCGGACTTGGTCGAGACCCGTGACGCCCGCATCGGCCGCGCCATCGGCGACGTATTCGGGAACGTCCGCGGCACGGACGAACAGAACTGTCACATCGGGGTCCACGGTCGAAGCGTACAGCTGGCGCTCGGTCCCGTTCTCGATGTGGAGACCGGCGCGTTCGAGGAGGTCGATGGTGGGGTCGTGTAAGCGGCCCTTGCTGGGCACGGCGAGGCGCATACCGGTCTCGGGTGGTCAGCGATGAACTGCCTTTCGTTACCGGTGCGATAGAGTGATGCGTTCGCTGGCCCGAGCGAGTGTGTGAACCGAGCGACCGACGTGCTCGTGGTCGGCGGCGGCGCGACCGGCACCGGTATCGCCCGCGACCTGGCGCTGCGTGGGGTCGACGTCACGCTCTGCGAACGGGGCGGTCTCGCCGCCGGAACGACGGGCCGCTCGCACGGCGTGCTCCACAGCGGGGCACGGTACGCCGACTTCGATGCGGCCGGCGCGCGCGAGTGCATCGCCGAGAACCGAATCCTGAAGCACATCGCCGGCGCGTGTATCGACGATACGGGTGGGTTGTTCGTCCAGCTCGAAAGCGACGACCCGGAGTATTTCGACGAGAAACTCGCCGCCTGCCGCGAGCAGGACATCGACGCCACGGTGCTGACAGGTGACGAGGCACGCGAGGCGGTGCCAGCGCTTGCGGCCGACACCGAGCGCGTCATCCGCGTTCCAGATGCCGTGATATATCCTTCGCGACTGGTTGCGGCCACGGCCGCGAGCGCCCGCGACCACGGCGCGCGGATACTGCCGAATACACCAGTTAACGACCTGCTGTGCGAGGACGGAGCGGTCGTGGGCGCGCGCGTCGATGGCGCGGACAGCGGAGAAATCCGCGCCGAGCACGTCGTGAACGCGACCGGTGCGTGGGCCGAACGGCTCGCCGCGCTGGCCGGCATCGACGTGGCGATGCGGCCGACCTCGGGCGTGATGGTCGCCATCGATTACGATGGAATCGAGCCGGTGCTCAACCGCTGTCGACCGCCCAGCGACGGCGACATCGTGGTGCCCCACGGCTCGCAGGTGGTGCTCGGCACGACGAGCGTCGAGGTTGACGACCCCGACGACTACGACACCGACCGCGAGGAAATCGACCGGATGGTGAACGAGTGCGCCGCGATGGTGCCCGGCCTCGACGGACGGGAAGTCTCGCGAGCCTACTGGGGCGTCAGACCGCTGTACGCACCGGACGAGGCCGAGCGGTCGGAATCACGCTCGGTGTCGCGCGGCTTCTTCCTGCTCGACCACGCCCGCGACGGCATCGACGGGTTCACGAGCATCGTCGGCGGCAAGCTCACGACCCACAGGAGAATGGCCGAGGCCGTCGCCGACCACGTCTGCGAGGAACTCGGCGTTGCGGGCGCGTGTCGAACGGACGAGGAGCGTTTGCCCGGCCACGACGACCCGGCCGTACTCGACGAACTCGTCGCCGAGTTCGAGGCAGGTTCACCGGCCGACAGCGACGTCACCGACGCGAACCCGTAGATTCACGCCGCCGGGCGCGAAACTCGCTGTATGACGACGCTCGAAATCACCGGTGGGCAGGTTCTCAAACCCGACATGACCGTCGAACAGGGCGACGTGCTCGTCGATCAGGAGACGGGCAAAATCCTGGCCGTCGGCGATATCCCTGCTGGCGACGAGACGCTCGACGCGACCGACGGGCTCGTGATGCCGGGCCTCGTCAACGCCCACACACATCTCGCGATGGCGCTGCTGCGTGGCTATGCCGACGACAAGCCCCTCGATAGCTGGCTGCGAGAGGACGTCTGGCCGGTCGAGGGCACACTCGAACCCGGCGACGTCCGCGCGGGAGCCGCACTCGGTGCGCTCGAAAGCATCGAGGCGGGCACCACAGGGCTGTGTGACATGTACTTTCACGTACCTGAGGTCGTCGGCGCCATCGAACGGGCCGGCCTACGCGCGCGCGTCGGCCACGGCGTCGTCACCACCGGTAAGGACGCGGACGAGAGCCGCGCGGACTTCGAGGAGGGGCTCGCGGTCGCGCGCGAGCAGGACGGCGCTGCCGACGGCAGAGTCACGACCGCGTTCATGCCTCACAGCCTCACCACCGTCGACGGCATGGAGCTCGACGAGTTCGTCCCGAAAGCCCGCGAGGAGAGCGTACCGGTCCACCTCCACGCGAACGAGACGCGCGAGGAAGTCGGCCCTATCGTTGACGAGCACGGCGAACGACCGCTCGAATACGCCGCCGCACACGGACTGCTTGCTTCGCAGGACTTCATCGCCCACGGCACCCACCTCGACGCGACCGAAATCGACCTGCTCGCCGACGCGGGAACGGGGGTGGTCCACTGCCCGGCCTCGAACATGAAGCTCGCCAGCGGCATCGCGCCCGTTCAGGAGTTGCTCGATGCTGGCGTCACCGTGGGAATCGGCACTGATGGAGCGGCCTCGAACAACGACCTCGACGTGTTCGACGAGCTGCGCGACGCGGCGATGGTGGGCAAACTCGCTGCCGACGATGCGAGCGCCGTCGATGCACCCACAGCAGTACGGATGGCGACGGCGGGTAGCGCCGACGTGCTCGGCTTCGACGCTGGACGCATCGCCGAAGGGAAGAAGGCCGACATCGCGGTGCTCGACCTCGACAGCGCGCATCTGACCCCCCAGCACGACCTCGTGAGCCATCTCGCCTACGCGGCCTCGGGTGCGGACGTGCGCCACACCGTCTGTGACGGCGAGGTGTTGATGCGCGACCGCGAGGTGCTCACGCTCGACGCCGAGCAAGTACGAGAAGAAGCCGAAGAGCGCGCAATGGCCGCTGTCGAACGCGCGCGCTGATCACCTGAACGCTCGCGCCCCGGCGGCCGCCAGTCCAGCAAGCGCCGCGAGCACGCCGAAGCCCGACCCCTCCGTGCTGCTGGTTCCGGCGGCTGCACCCGTTCCCTCGGTTCCGTTGGGTCCCGCGGATGAGGTACTTGCAGTCCCCTTCTGGGCGTTCGCCGGTGCGGGGACGAGCCGGTGGACCCCACCACCGAGGTCGCCGCCGGTGGTCAGCGCGTAGAGGTTGCCGGCGTCGTCGCGGCCGATGGCGATGAGGTGGGCGTTCAACTCGCCGTTCTCCGCCCCCGCAATCCGAAGTTTCTCGAACGACCACAGCCCGTTTTTGCTGGGTGTGGCGGCGAACAGCGACCCCTGTGGCTTGCCGGCGCGGATGCTGTAATCGCCGAAAACGTATCGCCCATCGAGGGCGTTGACGGTACCCTGAGAGACGTAGCCACCGATGACCGAGCTGCCAATCGGCTGGTCGTTGCGAGTGTGGGGATACTCGATGATGGGGTCGACGAGCGCCTCGCCGCCGCGGACGTCCGAGGGCGTCGTGGTGGGACAGGCGTCGATGTTGCCCTCCGGGCTGAAACAGTGGGTGCCCTCACGGACGTTCCAGCCGTAGTTGTTCCCTTTCTCGACGATATCGACCTCCTCGTAGCGATTTTGACCGACATCGGCCACGTAGAGGTCCCCGTTGGAAAAACCCATCCGCCACGGGTTGCGAAAGCCCCATGCGTAGTGTTCTGGAAGGCCTGACTTCCCCACGAGCGGGTTGGCCTCGGGAATTCCATAGGGTTTGTCGCCATCCCGGCTGTCGACGTCGATGCGGAGCATGCTCCCCAGGAGGTTCTCCGTGACGTCCTGGCCGTTACCGCCGGCGAGCGCGCCGTACCAATCTTCGGCGTGGCCGGTTCCCATGTCGTTGGCCGCGCCGCCGTCGCCGAAGGGCACGTAGAGGTAACCGTCGGGACCGAACGCGACCGCACCGGCGTTGTGGTTGCTCTGGGGTTCTGGCACTTCGAGCAGTCGGCGCTCCGAATCGAGCCGGCCGGCGCTCAGGTCCTCGGTGGCGCGGAACTCCGCGAGCACCGCCGTGTGCGAATATGAGTCCGGCGTCTCGTCGGTCGACGGCGCGCTGTATCGCAGGTAGAATCGTCCGTTCTCTCGGAAGGCGGGATGGAAGGCCAGCCCGAGCAACCCCTGTTCGCCCTCGACGGGCGTCATGCGGTCGCTGACGTCGAGAAACGGCTCGCCCTGCGTGTTCGATTGGACCGTGTACATCTGGCCCGTTCGTTCGAGGACGAACCGGCGGTCGCTACCGGGCGGTACGGCGAAGTCGATTGGCTGCTCGAAGCCGTCGGCGACGGTATCGAGACCGATGGTCGGCCCGCGTGGGACGGGCGGGCGTTGTTGGGCGCGCGCACGGTCACCCGCGACGAGTGGAACGGTGGCGGCTCCCGCGAGACCCAGAAAACGACGGCGCGGGACGGGGTGGTCGGTCGGGTCGGCTGTGTCGTCCATCGTTGCTGTCGTCGGATGAGAACGTCCGGGCGGCTAAAGTCCTGCCGGCGTCTGCCGCAGCGGGTGGTACTGGCAGCGCTGTTCGATTGGTCGGACGGGTTCGGTAGCGTTTTGAGCGCGCTGGCCCTCGTCGGGACATGACCACCGAGCCGATAACCGAACGCCTCGACGACCCCGCGGACGCTCGCGAGTCCGGCCGACAGAAGATCGACTGGGCGCGCGAGCACATGCCGATTCTCGCCGCGCTGCGCGAGGAGTTCGAGGAAACGCAGCCGCTTGCGGGCCAGCGACTCGGGATGGCGATGCACGTCGAGGCCACTACGGCAGTTCTCACCGAAACGCTCGCGGCCGCCGGCGCTGAGGTCGCCATCACGGGCTGCAACCCGCTGTCGACCCACGACGACGTGAGCGCGGCGCTCGACGCACAGGACGGAATCACCTCCTACGCCGAGCGGGGCGTCGACGACGAGGAATATTACAATGCCATCGAGGCGGTCATCGCCCACGAGCCGACCATCACGGTGGACGACGGAATGGACATGGTCGCGGCCATCCACGACGACCATCCCGAACTGATCGATTCGATTGTGGGTGGGTGTGAGGAGACGACGACGGGCGTCCATCGCCTGCGCGCCATGGACGACGACGACGCGCTCGACTATCCCGTCTTCGCGGTCAACGACACGCCGATGAAGCGGCTGTTCGACAACGTGCATGGAACCGGCGAGTCCGCGCTCGCGGCCATCGCCATGACCACCAACCTCTCGTGGGCGGGCAAGACGGTCGTCGTCGCCGGCTATGGCTTCTGTGGCCGCGGCGTGGCGAAGAAGGCCGCCGGTCAGAACGCCAACGTCGTCGTCTGTGAGGTCGACCCCCGGCGCGCACTCGAAGCCCACATGGAGGGCTACGACGTCATGCCCATGAACGAAGCCGCCGCCGAGGGCGACGTGTTCATCACGACGACCGGGAACCGGGACGTACTCACGAAAGAGCACTTCGAGCGGATGGGCGACGGCGCGCTGCTGGCGAACGCCGGCCACTTCGACATCGAAATCGACCTCGACGCGCTCGCGGCGCTGGCCGAAACGACGCGGGAGGCCCGCCCCGGCGTGCGCGAGTACGAACTCAGTGATGGAAGACGGCTGAACGTGCTCGCCGAGGGTCGTCTCGTGAACCTCGCTGCCCCCGTGGCGCTCGGCCACCCGGTCGAGGTGATGGACCAGTCCTTCGGGGTGCAGGCCGTCTGCGTGCGCGAACTCACCCGCGAGGGGTACGAACCGGGCGTCCACGACGTACCCGAGGAGTTGGACAGGGAGGTCGCCGAAATCAAACTCGACGCCGAGGGCCTCGCCATCGACGACCTCACCGACACCCAGACCGAGTACATGGACAGCTGGGACCACGGAACGTAACCTCAGTTAGTGGCGATAAGCTCCCCCGGAGGTGAGATATTTTCTACGGGCTGATTTAAAACTTCGAGTACATCATCCGCCTGAAATTCACGATACCGTTGCTGTCCGGTCGTCTCCCGAAGTACACCCTCCTCGTTCAACCGGTCGGTTGCATTGTTGGCCGCTGGATACGACATGTCGATCAATGTCGCGGCTCTGGAGACAGTAACGACCGGCTCGGTGAAGATCCCATCCGCGAGCTGTCGAACGGATGGCGGCGCGTCTCGAAATCTCGTTCGATAGCTCTCACGCAGTTGAAGGAGTAGCTTCGCACGACTGAACGCTTCGTCCGCTTGCTCTTTTATTCCTTGCAGGAAAAATTCCAACCATGCATTCCATTCTCCCTCCTCGCTGACTGCTAGCAGGAGGTCGGTGTATTCGTCTCGGTTGCGGCGGATGTACGAACTGAGATAAAACAGTGGATGAACGAGAATATCCGACGCGACCAGCATGAGAACGATCAGCAATCGCCCGACTCGGCCGTTCCCATCCACGAACGGGTGGATTGTTTCGAGTTCATCCGTGTTCGGTTAAGGAGTGAAACACGTAGACAGCGCTGGCGTGATGGGCTTATCGTCAGAAACCGCGTAGAGA
>NZ_JBNTJU010000034.1:0-20857 GCF_051195015.1 Halococcus sp. AFM35 | reverse complement strand
CTGATGTGTATCGTCTACAACATCAAACGAGCAGTGAAACAGTGAATTCCATCGCCTTATGGCGATTCAACAGAGCCCAATATTGTAACTATCCCAGTTAGGCACCGCGTGACGCGCAACTTCATTGAGAACACCAATATCTGATGGCCCTTCAACATAAATTACGAAATCACTCTGAAGAAGGTCGCTATTTCGAGCACCAATTTCGTCAATAATGGCGAACGTATCGTCCTCTATTAGCTCGAAACTAGTTTCTCCAGATTCTCGGCGGACGATATGCATAGATGCGTCCTTTTCTTGGTCAATCATTGCTTGAGAATGAGTTGAAATACAGACTTGCCCCTCATTCGAAATTTCCTTGAGAGCATTTAGCATTTTTCTCTCTGCAGCAGGGTGGAGGAAGTTTCCTGGCTCTTCAAATAGTAAACAATAGCCTTCACCGACCTGCATCTCAACATAGGCTTGCATCAATGAGAGAACAAGAAGACTGCCGACACCAGAACCTCGTTCAGCAATATCTACACTTTGATCGAGATACTCATCTTTGATAGTAATGGTGGGAGAGATCGCTTTTGACAAGCTTACTGAACCTGGATTAATCTCGATGTTGGCTATATCCGGCATATGGGATTGCATCCTGTCAGTAAGATCATCACTAACGGTGCCTGCGGTTGCAGTAAGGGAGTCCTCAAGTTCGTCCACTTTGTTCTGAAGCGAGCTGTCTTCCTCTATACCTCCCTCTTTGAGAATTGGTTCGAGGAGACGGTTCAGCACGGTCCCTCCTTTCAGTTTTGTTTCTTCTCGCACGTCTCGTTCAGCCGATATCCAAATTGGATCGGGGAGAAAGTGATTCCAAATATAGTCTCGGGATTTGGCTTTGCTGAGTCTATTTTCGCCATCTACTATCGCACCAGCAGACAGCTCTTCGCCGTTCAAATACGTAGTGGCACTTGATGTTTTACCTTTTCGATAGCCGAATTCTCGCCGGATTTCAACTGGGTCACTATCAATCGTATATTCGTCACCGAGTGCGTCCCGGAAGGCGTCGGTTACGTTACTACATGTTACAGTAATCGCTATCTCTTCTGCGTCCTGCTTATGGAACTGATTTGCGTCTGGTTTGCTTTTTGCTAAAAAGCAACGTAGTGCTTCAAGCATCGACGACTTTCCTGCATCGTTCTTTCCGATAAGAATATTGAGGTCATCAGTCTCAATACTCTTTGAATCCCTAATCGATTTGAAATTCTCGACTTGAACACTCGATATTTCGAGTGTGCTCATTAAGCACGACCACTCAGCAAGCAGTTAAAAATCCTTCTACTGTCATAGACGAATCTCGTTTTCGGCTCGCCGCATAACTTCCCGAGTAGGTACGTCGGTCTCGGCAGCGACTGCACTCGCGTCGTCGAATTCGGCGCTCACGTCGTAGATCGCGCCCGCGGAGCCGCTGGCGACCTTTACGTCGATCTCGTACTTAGTTCCCTCGATATCGATTTCGGCAGTCTCGAACTCTCGCTCTGCGACCCAGCGGTGGCGTGCGCCCGTCTCGCGCACCCCGAGGGTGCCGGTCTCGACGGCGAGTCTGTGGGCCACTCGCTCGGCATCTTCCGACTTGACGATGACTTTTACCAGATGACCGGGACGGGATTTCTTCATCGTCGTTGGGACTATCGAGACGTCACGTGCGCCAGCGTCTTTGAGGGGTTCGTGCAGCCCGCCGAGCAACTCCGGCGCGGCGTCGTCGAGGTTCGTTTCGAGCACGCGAATCCCCTCACGCGTGAGGCCCTCCGTGCTGGGGCCGACCAGCGCCCGGAGCACGTTCGGGTGCTCGGGAAAGTCGTGGTCGCCAGCGCCGTAGCCCGATGCTTCGATTTCGAGCGTGGGAAGACGCTCGATTCCGTCGGCGAAGTGTGCGAGAATCGCCGCGCCCGTCGGCGTGAGCAGTTCGCCGTCGACCGGCCCACCGCGAAGCGCCCAGTCGGCGCGTTCGGCGATTTCGACCACGGCGGGCGTCGGGATTGGATAGGTTCCGTGACTCATTTCGACCGCGCCGCCGCCGGTGGCGAGTGGTGTCGTGACGACGCGCTCGACGTCCAGCGAATCGAACAGGAGTGCCGCGCCGACGACATCCGCGATGGCGTCGTCCGCGCCGACCTCGTGGAAGTGGGTCGCATCGAGGTCGGTGCCGTGGACCGCTGCTTCCGCCTCGCCGAGAATTTCGAATATCGCCGTCGCATCCCGTTCGACTGCCGCAGGGAGCGCCATCGACTCGACGACTTCGAGGACTTCCGGGTAGGTTCTGGATGGACCGCCACCTTCGGCGTGGGTGTGGTCGTGCGCTGTGTGCTCGTGGTCGTCATGGCCGTGGCCATCGTGGTCATGGTCGTGTTCGTGCGACTGCCCGCTGTCTCCGGTGTCGTCGCTTTCGTCATCGAGAAGGACGGCGACCGTCGTCGCGTCGATGCCGTTTTTCGTCGTGGTGTCGATTGCATAGTGGACATCGAGTGCCTTCTCGACCGGCTTCAATACTGTGGGGTCCGCGCCGGCGGCGACCAGCGCGCCACAGAGCATGTCGCCGCTCGCCCCCATCCGCCCGTCGAACGCCAGCGTTTGCATATCCGAAGGGAGGGCGAGGAGGCGAAAAACCGTCCGGTCGCTGCGGCGAGTGGTCGGGGACAGGCAAAAGGCATAACCCCACCAGCGACCGACTAGCGGTCATCAGCCAGCCATGAACGAAGTCCAACTGGAGGTGGCGAAGGCGTACCCGAACGACTCGGGCCGCGGCATCGCCCGCCTCGACCCGGATACCCTGTTGCATCTCAAGCTCTCGCCGGGCGACATCATCGAGATCGAGGGCGGCGATACCACCGCCGCGAAGGTCTGGCGCGCCGACCGGCAAGATTGGAACACTGACACTGTGCGCATCGACGGGTTCACCCGCCAGAACGCCGACATCGGTATCGGCGAGCGCGTCGAGATTCGCAAGGCCGACCCCGAGACGGCCGACCGGCTCGTGCTCGCCCCGCCCGAGGAGGCCTCGGTCCAGTTCGGCAGCGACGCGGCCGGGATGGTCAAACGCCAGATTCTGAAACGCCCGGTCGTCGAACGCGATATCGTACCCGTGATGAGTTCGACCAACCACCCGTTCATGCGCTCGCCGGGACAGGCGATACCTCTGATTGCGGTCGACACCGAACCCGACGGGGTGGCGCTCATCACCGAGGACACCGACGTCGAACTCCGCGAGGAACCCATTTCGGGCTTCGAGAAAACTGGAGGAGGAATCACCTACGAGGACATCGGCGGCCTGCAGGGCGAGATTCAGCGCGTCCGAGAGATGGTCGAGTTGCCGATGAAACACCCTCAAATCTTCCAGAAGCTGGGTATCGAGCCACCGCAGGGGGTGCTGCTGCATGGCCCACCGGGGACGGGGAAAACGCTGCTGGCGAAGGCTGTCGCCAACGAGACCTCGGCGAGTTTCTTCTCCATCGCCGGGCCGGAAATCATCTCGAAATACTACGGCGAAAGCGAACAGCAGCTCCGGGAAATATTCGAGGACGCGACCGAGGAATCACCTGCCATCATCTTCATCGACGAACTCGACTCGATTGCGCCGAAACGCGAGGACGTAACAGGGGAAGTCGAGCGCCGCGTCGTCGCTCAGCTGCTGACGATGATGGATGGCTTGGAGAGTCGGGGTCAAGTCATCGTCATCGGCGCGACCAACCGCGTCGACAGTGTCGACCCCGCGCTGCGCCGGCCGGGTCGCTTCGACAGGGAGATCGAAATCGGCGTGCCCGACGAGCGCGGCCGCGAGGAGATCCTCCAGATTCACACGCGCGGGATGCCGCTTTCCGACGACGTGAACCTCTCGGGGCTGGCCGACGAGACCCACGGATTCGTGGGCGCGGACATCGAGAGCCTCACCAAGGAGTCGGCGATGAAGGCGCTTCGCCGGTATCTCCCGGAAATCGACCTCGACGAGGAGGACGTCCCGCCGAGCCTCATCGACCGGATGATAATCAAGCGCGAGGACTTCGACGGGGCCTTGAACGAAGTCGAGCCGAGCGCGATGCGCGAGGTGCTCGTCGAACTCCCGAAGATCACGTGGGAGGACGTCGGCGGTCTCGACGACGCGAAGGGCGAACTCAAGGAGGCCGTCGAGTGGCCGCTGTCGAGCCCCGAGCGCTTTTCGCGACTCGGCATCGAGCCACCCGCTGGCGTGTTACTCTACGGGCCACCCGGTACAGGAAAGACGCTGATGGCCAAAGCCGTCGCCAACGAGACCAACGCCAACTTCATCTCCGTGCGCGGGCCGCAACTGCTCTCGAAGTGGGTCGGCGAGTCCGAAAAAGCGATCCGCCAGACGTTCAAGAAGGCCCGGCAGGTTTCTCCTACTGTAATCTTCTTCGACGAACTCGACAGTCTGGCCCCGTCTCGCGGTGGTGACGTCGGCTCGAACGTCTCCGAGCGAGTCGTCAACCAGCTGCTGACGGAACTCGATGGGCTGGAGGACATGAAGAACGTGATGGTCGTCGCCGCGACCAACCGACCGGACATGATTGACCCGGCGCTCATCCGCTCGGGGAGATTCGACCGGCTGGTGATGGTCGGCCAGCCGGGCATCGAGGGCCGCGAGCGCATCCTTACGATTCACACCGACGACACGCCGCTGGCCGCGGACGTGAGCCTGCGCGAGATAGCCGAAATCACCGACGGATACGTGGGAAGCGACCTCGAATCCATCGCGCGCGAGGCCGCGATTCAGGCGCTCCGTGACGACCCCGACGCCGCGGTGGTCGAGATGCGTCACTTCCGAGCCGCGCTTGAGACTGTGCGTCCGACGATCACCGAGGACATCATGGACTACTACGACCGCATGGCCGAGGAGTTCAAGGGCGGTGCAGCCGACCCCGCCCGCGGCCGCAGCGGTGGCCGCATCGGCTTCCAATAGTACCTTTTTACTTCGGGGGTTCGCGCACTCGCTTCGCTCACGGGTCGCTACGCTCCCCGTTCGCGCGGCGGCGCTCACTGCGTTCGCGTCGCCCGCCGCTCGTTTGCTCAACCCCTCGCAAAAAGCTACGCTAAAAACTCCCGCTCACTCGCATTGCTCGTTCGCGGTGAACCGCGCTCACTCCGTTCGCGCGGACACTACTGGCCTACCGCGACCGCCCCGCAAAACCGCACAGCACCGCCTCCACCGAAGCCCTCGCGCTCCCTTCGGTCGCACTCGCCCTTCATCCACCAAGGACTGCAACAGCACCGCTGACCGCGCCGACAGCAACCGCGCTGCGACTGCGCCGCCGCGGCCGCACCGCAACCGCACCGCGGCCACCGAAACCCGACGGGTTTTCATCGCCCGCGACTGAGCCATCGTCAATGAACGAGGACCTCCGCGAGCGCATCGAACACGAGGCCGAGCGCCACGCCCTGCTCAACGCGGTCAAACACGGCGAGGATGCCGATGTCGGCGCGGTCATCGGCCCGCTGATGGGCGAGAACCCCGACTTCCAACAGCACGGCGACGAGGTGCCGGGCGTGGTCGCCCCCGTCGTCGCACAGGTGAACGAACTCGACGCCGAGGGTCGCCAGAAGCGCCTCGAAGCGCTCGCGCCCGACCTGCTCGCCGACCTCGAAAGCGACGAGGAGGGCGACGACCACCCGCTCCCCGACCTGCCGAGGGCCGAGAACACGGATGTTCGAATGCGGCTGGCACCCAACCCGAACGGGCCATGGCATCTCGGCAACGCCCGCATGCCCGCCGTCATCGGCACCTACAAGGACCGGTACGATGGGTGGATGCTCTGTCGATTCGACGACACCGACCCCGAGACCAAACGCCCCGACCCCGCGGCCTACGACGCCATCCTCGACGCCATCGAGTACCTCGGCTTCGAACCCGACGAGGTGGCCCGCGCCTCCGACCGGATGGTGACCTACTACGAGCACGCGCGCGACCTCATCGAAGTGGGCGGGGCCTACACCTGCTCGTGTCCTGCGGCGGAGTTCTCCGAACTGAAGAACTCGGGCGAGGCGTGTCCACACCGGGACAAACCCGCGGGGACCACGCGCGAGGAATTCGACGCGATGGTCGCCGGCGAGTACGACGCCGGCGAGATGGTCCTGCGCGTCCGAACGGACATCGAGCACAAGAACCCGGCACTCAGAGATTGGGTCGCCTTTCGAATGATCGACACGCCACACCCCAGAGAAGTGGCCAGCGGGTACCGCTGCTGGCCCCTCTTGGATTTCCAGTCGGGTATCGACGACCACCTGTTCGAGATCACGCACATCATCCGCGGCATCGACCTCCAGGATTCGGCCAAGCGCCAGCGCTTCCTCTACGACTACTTCGACTGGGAGTACCCCGAAGTCGTCCACTGGGGCCACGTCCAGCTCGACGCATACGACGTGAAGATGAGCACCTCGACCATCAAGGAACTCATCATACGAGGAGAACTCGATGGCTGGGACGACCCGCGCGCGCCGACCGTTGCGAGCCTCCGGCGGCGCGGCATCAGGGGCGACGCCATCACCGCAGCGATGGTCTCGCTGGGAACCTCGACCAGCAACGTCGATCTGGCGATGAGCGCGGTCTATGCTGCAAACCGCGAGCGTATCGACGAGAAGACCGACCGCACGTTTTTCGTCCGGGACGGAATCGAAAAGACCGTCATCAACGGCCCGGAGATGGGCGAACCGCCGGTCCATCCAAACCACGAGGAACGCGGCGTCCGTGAGATTCCGGTCGGGGGCGCGGTGCTGGTCGAACCCGACGACGTGCCGGCCAACGGCAAGCGCGTCTGGCTGAAGGGCTATGGCTGTGTGCGTCACACCCGCGATGCCTTCGAGTTCGTCGGCACCGACATCGAGATGGTTCGAGAAGAGGGCGTGCCCGTCGTTCACTGGGTCCCGGCCGACGACAACCGACCTGTCCGCTTGCGAACGATGGAGGGCGACGTCGAGGGTCATGCCGAACCCGCCATCGCCGAGCGGAACCCCGATGAGATGGTCCAGTTCGAGCGCGTCGGGTTCGCGCGCATCGACCGGCAGGAGGATGGCGAAACCGTCGCGTACTACGCCCATCCCTGATACTGTCGGTCGGCAGCAGTCACCACTGAACGTCCCGGAATCGTTTCGTGGTCTCTTGGCTCTTTGTGAAGCCACACAACGACCTCCGACCGTAGCGCACCCACACGTTTTCGTGGCTCGGTGCACTACCGCCGCCCCGTCATGTCCGGCGAGGAACTCATCGAGGACGTCGAGGGCATCGTCCACGAGGAGACCCAGGTCACCGAACGCGGTCTCGATTTGACGCTCGCAGCAGTTCACGATGTCGAGGAACCCGGTCGGGTCGATTTCGGTGGCGACGAACTCGACGCCGCGACCACGAGGCCCCACGAGACCGAGAGGCGAAACGCCGAGGACGATTACGGCTGGTGGCGATTGGAGGCGGGCCAGTATCTCGCCGAATTCAACGAACGGGTGAGCGCTGACGAATCGCTCCGTCTCCAGACACGCGCGGCGGTTCGCGAGCGCGGTGCGTTCCATCCGACGCTGTTCGTTCGGGAGATCGAACGTGTCCCACTGTCGGTACCGACCGGCGGGATTCACCTCAAGGAAAACGCCAGAATTTCGACGCTGCTGGCACCGTCGGACGGATGATACGGCCGGCGACCGAGCCGTCCCGGATGCCGGGCGCTCGTGACCGCTAATTTCGACCGATTTCGGCGAGACGGTCGTTGCATCCGGTTGCGGCCACGAGAGTGGAAATAGCAAGCGCAGCCGACAAGTGCACCCGATACCTGCCTCGGGACATGTGTGTCGGCACGCGGAGATATGAGCTGCATACCGTGCTGCGATGAGCGGCTCGTCGCCGGGGAACACGATGCAGGAACGGATCGGGAGCCGCCGGACGAAACTCCGACTGTACGTTCTCCTGAACGTGAATCGGTACTGGCTGGCGTTCGAACTGGCGGCCGGGATGTTCGTGTTCCTCGTCTTGCTCGGAGCGTATGCCGTCCCTTCCTTTCGGCAGTTCATGGCTGGCTACGCACCGACACGATACGTCTTTCAGGCGTTCATCGGCGCACTCATCACTGGCGTGACGCTCGTCGTCTCTATCAGCCTCGTCGTGCTCTCACAAGAGTTCGGTCCGCTCGGCGAGCAGCGCGACCGAATGTCCGGCTCGATGGGTTTTCGCGCGGATGTCGAGGACATCTTCGGCGCGACCAGTCCACCCGAACCCAACGACTTCCTCCGTGCACTCGTCGAGAACACCACCGAAAAGGCAGACGCGCTCGACGATACCGCCGAGAGCGAAAACGACGACTTCCGTGAGGCGGTCGAACAGCTCACCGACGACATCTACGACAACGCAAACGTCGTGAGCGACGAACTCGAAAACCGCGATTTCGGTGAGTACACCGTCGTGAAGGCAGCGCTCGATTACAACTACTCCTGGAAGATACATCAGGCGCGACGGCTACAGGACAGCTTCGACGAGACGATGGATCGCGACACGCGCCGCAAGCTCATCGACCTCATCGACATCCTTGGGTTCTACGGACCGGCGCGCGAACACATCAAGACGTTGTACTTCCAGTGGCAGCTGGTCGACCTCTCACGAGGGATGTTGTATCTCTCGGTGCCGTCGCTCGCGGTCACCACCGCAATCGCGTTGTTCCTCGCCCCGAGTTCGTTTCCGGGGGCGCTTCTGGGTATCGACAACCTCGTCTGGATCGTCAGTGCCAGCGCGGCGGTCGGTTCCCTCCCGTTTTTGTTTCTCACGGCGTTCATTCTGCGACTCGTGACGATTACGAAGCGCACGCTGGCAATCGGTCCCTTCGTCCTCAGGAGCGCAAGCCGCTCCGAGGACATCGAATGGAAGTAGATACTGTTGATGAACGCCAGTTACGAATCGACCGGTCGCCGGAAGAAAATCAGCAGCGAGGACGAATCGACCACGGCAGTGTCCTCGTACGTCCACCCCTCCTCGGCCATCTCGTTGAGGAGGTCCTGAAGTTTGTACTGCTCGTTCCGGAGTTCGGTCGGGGAGAGAAACGCCGGTTCGACCCGATATTCGTACTGTTGGTCGGTCATGATCGCCGTAGCGAGCGCTGGCGTAAAAGCGTGGGCGTCGAAACCAACGGCGCGGTCGGGAAGGTCGCTGCGTTCGGTCGAAGATTTAAGTGGATTCCTATCGTGGATTTCGATAGCGATGGCCATAGACCCTGAATTCGAACAGAACCGCGAGAAAGTGGACGAACACGAGGGCCACGACGTCTGGGGCCCGGTCGAAGAACCCGAGCAGTTGGGGATTCATGGAACCCACGTCGCGGTGGATTTCGACATCTGCATCGCCGATGGGGCCTGTCTGGAGGACTGCCCGGTGGACGTCTTCGAGTGGGTCGACTCGCCCGACCACCCCGAGAGCGAAATCAAGGCCGACCCCACTCATGAAGCACAGTGCATCGACTGCATGCTCTGTGTCGACGTCTGTCCCGTCGATGCCATCGACGTCGACGCGGGCCGGGCCGGCCGAACCTAGTTCGAGTACCGGCAAAAATATACGGAAGACCAACACGGTAATACTCGGCGGGAGCCTATGCCAGAGAGAGCCACACGGGTGAACTACTACCAATGCACTCAGTCGTTTTGACCAAAGGCGTCCCCGATTTCCGCGAGGGACAGGTATCGTTCGACGAAGACGGTCATCTCGAACGGGGCAATACCCCGACGGTGATGAACCCGAACGACAAACACGCGCTGCGGACGGCGCTCCAGACGAAGGTCCGACATGGGGGCACCCTCAGCGTGATGAGCATGGGACCGCCGGGCTACGGCGACGTGCTCGGCGAGGCGATGGAGTCGGTCTATGCCGACGACCTCTATCTCCTCTCCGACCGCGAACTCGCCGCCTCCGATACGTGGGCGACGGCCATCACGCTCGCCACAGGACTCAAAAACCTCGACGAGACCCCTGACCTCGTGTTTGCGGGTTTCAAAACCGCCGACGGCGAGACCGGCCACACTGGCCCGCAGGCCTGCTGGTGTCTCGACTGGCCCATCATCACCCACGTCGTCGCGCTCGATGTCGACGAGGAGAACAGTACAGTACGGGCAAAACGGCTCGTCGAGGGCGACATCGAGGAGATCGAAACCGTCGAAGCGCCGATGCCCGCCTTCATCGTCGCGGACCCGGAGTTCGAACCCACCTACAGAAAAGCCGCCCACCGACTCACGCTGAAAGACCTCCGCGCGGAGACGAAAAAGCGCGCCGAAGACCACGAGGAGCACATGACGACGTGGGACCACGAGGACCTGAACCTCGACCCCGATTACATCGGTCTCGATGGGTCGCCGACCATCGTCTCCTCGGTGGACCCGATTCCGAAAGCGCCGGCCGAGCGCGAAGCGACGATGATAGACCCCGGCGACGAGGAAGGGATGGGCGAGGTCTTCGACGCGATGAAGGCCCACGCCGGGGGTGAGCGATGAGCGACATCGACCCCGGCGAACACACCGTCGAACAGCTGCAGGACGAACTGGCGAACATCGACAGTCCGCGCGAACTCGAAGGGCTGCTCGACGCCGAAAAGGACGGTCGAGAACGGAAGACCGCCCAAGAGGCGATTCGCGCGCGGATGCGCGAGGTCGGCGAAGGAGTCGAGGAGGGCACCGAGACCGAGGGCGAGTACCGCGAGACCGCCGACGACGTCGAGAGTGAGGATGCGGAAACGACTGCGACCGACGACCTCGCGCTCGACCCGAGCGAGTACGACATCGCGGAGTTCGGTCCCGCAATCAAGGACGTCGACGACCCCGACGAACTCGAAGCCATCCTCAACGCCGAACGGAACGGCGAGGGCCGCGACAACGTCGTGACGCTCATCGAGAGCCGCATCGAGAAGGTGAGTGAGAGCGAGGACAGTGAGGACGGCGACATCGACCCGACCAGTTTCTCGACGGCCGAACTCGGCAACGCCCTGCAGGGCATCGACGATGTCGAGCGCTTGCGTGAGGTTCTGGAGGCAGAACAGGCCGGCGAGGACCGAGGCGCGGCGACGAACCTGATTCAAAAGCGCATCGACTCGGTCCAAGAGGACGACGAACCCGAGGAAATCGAGGTCGTCCCACCGGAGGAAAAACACCCCGACCTCGACCATCCGACGGCGGACAAACAGTATGTCAAGGCGCTCGAAGACGGTGTGTATCGTGACATGTGGGTGTACTGCGAGACCCAAGCCGGCGAGTTGATCGATGTCTCGAAGGAGATGTTGGGCAAGGCCCGCGAGCTGATGGACACCTACAACGACGACTACGGCGAGGACGAGCGCGTGGTTGCGGTGCTCATCGGGAGCGACGTCGAAAAACACGCCGAGGACGTCATCGCCTACGGCGCGGACGTGGTGGCTCATCACGAGGATGAGGGGCTGGAGCGGTTCCAGCATAAACCCTACACCGAGCTGTTCTGTGACATGGCGCGCGCTGGCGCGACCCCCGGCGAGAGCCGAGGGAGCGAAGCGGAAACGGACTGGCGCGCATACGACGAACCGCGCTACACGGTGTTCCCGGCGACCAATAATGGGAGGGACCTCTCGGCGCTGGCACAGGGCGAACTCGACTCTGGACTCGCCTCCGATTGCTCGGACCTCTACATCGAGGAAGCGATGATTTCGAACCCCGTCAAGACTGGGCGACCGGGCGCGAAAAAGGAGTTCGAGCGCGTCCTGCACATGAAACGGCCCGATTTCTCCGGGTTCGAGTATTCGACCATCCTCTGTCTCGACAACCCCACGCGGGAGTTCCATCCGCAGGGCGCGTCGGTGATTCCGGGGAGTTTCGACCTGCCGGAACCGGACTACGACCGCGAGGGCGAGGTAATCGAACACGACGGCGACCTCGACGAGGACTGGCTGCGAGTCTCGGTGACCGACCACGACCGACTGGACGAAGGCGTCGACCTCGCGGGCCACGACGTGGTGGTGGCGATGGGTCGGGGTATCGGTGACAGTCCAACGGAAGGAATGGAACTCGGCATCGAACTCTCAGAGGCGTTTGCGGACGGAGCGCTCGGCGTCTCACGCGGTATCGTCACCGGTTCCTACGAGTTCGCGGGCCACGTCGAGCGCTACACCGCCGAGGAGCGCCAAATCGGCGAAACCGGGCAGGTGGTCGAGCCGGACCTCTACATCGCCGCCGGCATCTCTGGCGCTGTGCAGCACAAGGTCGGGATGGACAACTCCGAAACCATCGTCGCTGTGAACACCGACCCCGACGCGCGAATCCGTGATTTCTCCGATTACTTCATCGAGGGTGACCTCTTCGAGGTGCTTCCGGAACTCACGGCAGCGCTGAAGGCGGGCGAGCTGAGTAGTGACGAAATCGCGGCCGACGGAGGTGCAAACGATGACTGACGAGTACGAACACTACGAGGCGGTGGTGGTCGGTGCGGGACCGGGCGGCGCGGCGGCGGCCGCGACGCTCGCCCAAAGCGGCGTCGAAACGGTGGTACTGGAGCGCGGCGTCGATGCCGGCTCGAAGAACGTTACGGGGGGACTCATCTACGCCGAGGAATCGGCCCCGTACACCATCGACGGACTCCTGCCGGGCTTCCGCGAACACGCGACCGAGCGTCCGGTGACCGACTACTACATCCACAACATCGCCGGCGAGAAGGTCAAAACCTTCGACATCACGCGCGGCCACGAGCAGGACACCGAGTGGGCCGACGCCGTGCTCCGGCGGAAGATGGACTCGTGGATGGCCGAGCAGGTCCACGAACTCACCCGCGAGACCGGCGGCGGCCTGCTCACGGAGGTGAAGGTCGATGGACTGCTGCGCGAAAACGGCGAAATCATCGGCGTGACCTGTGAGGAACTCGACCCCATCACGGCCGATTTCATCGTGGCCGCCGACGGCGTGAACTCCGAACTCGCCCGCGATGCAGGGCTGATGGACTGGGAGGAACCCGACGAGTGGTTCCAAGGGGTGAAGGCGGTGGTCGACATGCCGGGCGACGTCATCGACGAGCGCTTCGACATCGGCGAGGACGAAGGCGAGGCACACCTCTTTTCGGGCGACCTCTACGACGACGTTCGCGGCGGCGGCTTCCTCTATACCAACGAGGACTCCCTCTCCATCGGGAACGTCTTCCACCTCGATAGCATCGTCGAACAGGGTGCCGAGGTCCAGGAGTTGCTCGATGCCCTACTCACTCACCCGATGCTCGCCCAGTGGCTCGGCGACGAGTACGACGAGCGGGAGTACTCGGCCAAGCTCGTCCCCGACTCGAAGAAGGCCGCCAACCCCTCGCCCCACGAGGGCCGACTCGTCCTCGTCGGCGACGCGGCCGGACAGATGCAGGCACAGGGCCCCATCATCAAGGGGATGAACCACGCGGTGACGGCGGGTGCGCTCGCCGCGGAGGCGTTCGTCGAGGCTCGTTCGCGCGGCAAGCCCGACTCCGCTGGCGAACGCTACGAGCAGCGCCTCCACGACGAGGGCGTGATGAAAAAGCTTCGGCCGGCGCGATACGAGGTGGCGAGCGCGCTCGGCGAGAACGACACCACCACCGGCATCGCTGAGCGTGCGCTCGATTCCCCGCTCGGGCGCGTCGGGATGCGCGCTGCCGACAAGGCCGGTCTGCTCGGACGGGCCTACGGTTCGCCGTATCTGGCGACGATGATGCCCGACACGAAGACGCCGTACGTCTCGCTGCCCACCGCCATCGGCGAGACGCTCGGGACGGAAATCGAGACGGAAAACACCGTCGAACCGCCGAGTCTCGAAGAGCGCATCGGCGAGTTGACCTACGACACCGACGTGGGCAACCCACACATCACGCTCGACGACAACTCCTTCGAAGCGAGCGGCGCGGCCGTGACGGCCTGTCCGGTGAGCGCCGCTGACTTCGGCGGCGGCTGCTACCGCGAGGAGATGGTCCAGTCCAATGGCGACGAAAAACACGTCGTGAGCCTCGACACCCAGCCCTGCGTCGAGTGTGGGACCTGCGCCATCGTCGCCGACACGCAGTGGGAACATCCTCGTGGTGGGAAGGGCGTCGAGTTCCGGGAGGGCTGATGGTCTCGGGCTACCACGAACGCATCGAGAACCTCGCCGCGCGGGCCGCCCGCGACCGGGAGACGTTCGACCCACCCACGAACCCACCGGAGGAGGAGCGCGCGATGGCGTTCCTCCGTGAGGGTCTCGGGCCGCTGGTGGCGCTGTATCTCGAAGCCCGAACCGCGGAGTGGGACGTCGAGTTTTCGGGTGCGGAACTGGAGGGATTCCACCGGGCGACGAACGACTGGCTCGCGCTCTACGCACGATGTTACGGTGTCGAGATGAACCCCGACGTGACGGTTCGGCGGGCGGCCGAGGTGCTCGTCGAAACCCACAACATTCGGGATACAGCGCAGTTGCTGACGCAGGTTCCATCCCGCTGATTGGTGACGAAATCGCTTCAACGAGTGTCGCAGAGACTGGCCGGTGTAAAATCGAAGAAATTCACCATCACGAGGCGTTTATTTATACGTAGCGCGTCGATACTCGAAAACTGAGTGGGTATGGCCGGATACACTCCTTCGATCTGGAGCCGGGTCGTGGCCGGCATTCAATGGACATACGTCGCGTTCATCATGGCAACGAACACTTTCAGTCTGTACGTAGATTACTTACTACTGACCCGTAGTGAGGATTTGAGCGTAAATTGGGGGTTCGAACTGTACGTTCTTATCGGTGTTTCGTTCGCGCTCGGTTTCATTTGGGCAGAGCGGCGAACGGCGTCTCAACCACAAGAAGAGAACGAACGTCAGCGACGTATCGAGCATATATTTCTCATGTTTGTCATACCGTTGGTACTGCTATGGATATACTCCAGTATCCCGTTCGATCTTCCAGCATCCGTTTCGCTCGTTGCTGTCGAAGCGATCTACGCCCTCGGTATCGGTCTCGCGTTCGCGCTGGTCTATCACTTCGAAATCGACACATTCACCCGTTTTTCGCGGCGCTGGATGGACGGACAGCAACAGTAGGTCGCATCGACGCACACCACCTGCAACCAACAGTTAAGTGACGTGGTGTGCTATCGACGGACATGCAAGTATCGGAGGCGTTCGAGTTCACCCACGAGGACCGCAAGAGTATCTACCAGTGCATCGAGAACAGCGACGGTCCCATCGCCGCCGAGGAGGTCCGTGAATCGCTCCGACTCGACCCGAGTGGCTTCCGTCACCACGTCGCCATCCTGAAACGCGACGGTCTCGTTGCGGAGTCGGGTGGCGACCTCCGGGCGACCTTCGAGGGCAGCGACGAGGCCGATGAGGAACGGTTCGAGTCCGAGGGACTGTCGTTCACCATCCGGCCGGCCATCGAGACCGATAGGTCGGGACTCGTGGGTGTGATTCGACAGGTCGCCGGCGGGAAAACGTATACCGTAGCCGAGAGCGTCGCCGACATCATCGACCACGAGGAGACCGTCGTCCAGAACTCACCCGTTCGCTCGCGGATGTTCTTCGTCGCCACCATCAACGACGAGGTGGTGGGCTGGATTCACCTCGAATCCCCCGAGTTGGAAAAACTCTCGCACACGGCCGAACTCACCCTCGGCGTGCTGGAGGAGTATCAGGGCCACGGCATCGGGAGTCACCTGCTCGACCGCGGTCTCGACTGGGCCGAACAGAAGGGCTACGAGAAACTCTACAACTCGATTCCCTCGACCAACGAGGAGGCCATCGAGTTCTTCGAGGCCCACGGCGGCGAGATCGAGGCCGTTCGGGAGGACCACTACAAGTTCGAGGGCGAGTACATCGACGAGGTGATGACGGCGCTCGTGCCCTGAGTCAACGCCAGTTCTCGCCCGCTCCCTCCAAGGGTTCGGCCACGACGCCGTCCTGTTGGACGAGCGCGCGGGCGTGGGCCGTACAGACGTCTCGATTCGCGTCCCACGGAACGTGTAACCGCACCGCCGCCGACTGTTCACAGCCATCCTCGGCACACGCGGCCATGCTCGCCGTTCGGGACCGGCACATACAACGGTTGGCCTCAGAGGACGATGACGGTCACGAGCGCGACGAGCATCGTCACCGTCACGAGCAGCTGGACGACCGTCGAGGCGAGCACCCCGACGGCGGCATACAGCGCCGCCCGCAGGCTTCGCTCGGGGTCTCGGTGGCGGTAGAACTCGACGGCGAACACAGTACCAGCGACGCCGAGAACGATACCGAGCGGGCCGGCGACGAAGAAGAGCGCGATGCCGACCACTGCCGCGAGAAGCGTCGTGACCGTCGACGCGCCGCCCGCCCGTGCCGACATCGCTCCGCCGAAGTAGTCGGCGGCGAGCGCGAACAGGCCCACGACCGTGAGCGCGGCGAGCAACACCGGACCGGGTTCCGCGTACCCGCTTCGCCACCAGTAGAGATAGATGCCCACGAGCGAACTCAGCGTTCCCGGAACCAATGGAACGACGCTGCCGACGACGCCGAGGACGGCCAGTCCGACGGCGACGAGAGCGACGACATCGACCATGTCCCGCTTCGGGGACTGACGGGGTTAAATACGCCGGGAGCACACGCCCGGTAGCGACCGCACGTTGGTCGATTCCCCCATCCCGTCCGACACGCATGGCAGACCACCCGCTCCGCACGCTCGAAGCAGTCGCCCTGATTGCCATCGGCGGATTCGCCGGATCGAATCTCCGATATCTCGTCGCGAGAGTGCTTCCGGGTGTGGGCGGAACACTTCTCGTGAACATCGTCGGGAGTTTTGTCCTCGGATTTCTCCTCTACGAGGCGCGTTATACTGGCATCCTCACCCAGCGGGCACGGCTGGTCCTCACGACCGGGTTTCTCTCATCGCTGACGACCTACAGCACGTTCGCGCTCCAGACGGCGCTGCTCGATTCACCGGGATGGATGGTCGCGAACGTATTCACGACCTACACGCTCGGCTTTTCGGGCGTGCTCGCCGGGCGGGCGCTCGCCCGACGGGTCGATGGAGGCACTCGATGACGGCGCTCGACCCGGCCCATCTCGTCGGCACGGGCGGCGCGCTCGGTGCGCTCTGTCGTGTCTATGTGAGCCAGCGCTTCGAAGGCGACTACCCCACAGGAACGCTCGCGGTCAACGTCATCGGAAGCTTCGCGCTCGGGCTGGTGACGTTTGCGGGTGCGGGCGAGACAGCCGTTTTGCTGGTCGGCACCGGTGCGTGTGGCTCCTTCACCACCTTTTCGTCGTTCTCGTTCGAGACGGTGCGGCTGGTCGAAGAGGGCGAAGCGGGACGGGCGGCTGCGAACGCGCTCGTCACCCTCTTCGGTGCGCTCGCGGCCATCGGTCTCGCGTGGCTCGTGGTTCGCGCGGTCGGATGACGGTCGCTGGCTCTTTCGCTTCCCGCGAGCGGCGACGACCCTCACCGTTATCGGGTCACGACAGCTTTTTCGACCGTGGGGTGGTTCTCCGGGTACGCGATGCACCAGCCAGTCGAGGGCGAGACGCGAAGCTTCGAACGCACGTTCACCGTCGAGGACGTCCGGCGGTTCGGGGAACTCACCGGCGACGACCAAGCCCGCCACACCGAACCGGGCGAGGACGGGCGCGTGATGGTCCAGGGACTGCTGACGGCGACGCTACCGACCAAGATGGGTAGCGACAGCGAGGTGTTGGCCAGCACGATGGACATCGATTTCCGGCGACCGGTCTACACCGGCGAGCCGATCACCTGTCGGTCGACGTATGAGACGGTCGTCGAGCGAGACGACCACTACACGTTCGTCTCGGACGTCGTCTGCGAGAACGGCGACGGCGAGACCGTGCTGACGACCGAAACAGAGGGCATCATCCGGAAGGACGCCTGAAAATCGGATATCGGCTCACTCGCCGTCATCGACGTACCGGGCGCGCTCCTCGCGGGCCGCTCGGTCCCCGTAGCGCTCGACGAGCGGCTTGTAGGCGTCGCCGAGGGCACGCATGCACGCGCCGGTCGAGACGTAGTCGAGCGCGTCGGCCACCGCTTCGGTCGGGCGGGCCTGCGACACGACCATCACGAGCAGGCGCTCTTCGCGCGCGGAGAGACCGCTGCTCGCCGAGTCGGTGAGGTGACGGAGCGCGAGCGCACGAAACACGTGTGGATGAATCTCGGCGAGTCCGGGACCGTGGGCGGCGCTGGCGGCGACGCGCCACTCGTGGTCGGTGAAATCGATCTCGGGGATGGCGTCGGTCGCAGCGAGTGCTGCCCGCACCACATCGGGCGCAAGGTTGGCGAGCGAGTCCGATAGCGTCGCGCCGGTCCGGTCGACGAACCGGCGCGCGTGGCGGTCGTGAAGCGCTTCACCTGCTGGCGAGAGCGGTGCGAGCATCAGCGCGGAGTGCTCGCCGCTGCGCTCGTTGCGCGTGGTTGCGAGGTACACGGTCGAAAAGCCGTTTCGGTCCCAAAAGCGGACGAGTTCGGGCGTCGCGCCGTAGCCGACGCCGAGCCAGTCCACAGTTGCGTTCGCCCGTATCTCGTCGAGCAGCCGCGAGCCGAGACCGCGCGAGCGGGCGGCGGGATGGGTGGCGATGCGGAGCACGCGCTGGCCGGTCGAAACTCCTGCATCTTCGTCCCGGAGCTGACTTGTGAGTACGTCGGGAAGGAGATTGCCCTTGATGCGACTGCCTTCGTACACCTTTCGGCGCAGGTCCTCGGAAAGATTGCCCTCGCGGGCAAGTAGTGCGACCGAGACCACATGACCCTCGTGGAGTAGCGCGTGGACCGAGACGTTCGGCGCGTCGAGCAGGCGCGCGAGGTCGTTCGGCTCGGTTCGGTAGTGGGCAGCGACGAGCAGCCCGAACGCTTCCCGAAGGCGGTGTTCGTCCGCGAGCAGCTCGGCGGCGTCGAAGCGTCTGTACGTGACGCTCTCGGGCATCGCATCTCCGACCAGCGGCGCGATGGGCGGGCGCGCATCGAGCAGAAGCGCCCGGAACACCCACACCTCGATTGGGTCGCCGGCGGCGTATCTGATTGGGTCGTCGAGGCGCTGCTCCGCGACGGTGAAATCGCTGTCGGCGAGGTGGTCGCGGAAGCGCACCGAGAACCCCCGGCCGGCACCCTCGTAGCCGTGAACGGTGGTGACGAACGCGACCGCCGGCGCGTCGAGAAATTCCGAGAGCCGGCCGACCGGGAGCGCGGCAGCCTCGTCGACGATGACGACATCGGCCGTTGGGGCGCGCTCGACGGCGGCCGCCGGCTCCATGAAACATATTCGCCCGTCGCCAACCGAATCGAGTCGGCGTGGCTGCTCGTCACGGTCCGTATCGGCGAGCGCGTCGAGACCGTCGAGCAGTTCGCGTGCGCGCTCGAAGACCGGTGCGGCGCTGCGGTAAGCGGGGGCGGTCACGAGCACGTTCTTCCCCTCGGCCGCAAGCGCGCCGGCGGCCAGCCCGGCGGCGCTCGACTTTCCACGTCCCCGGTCGGCCTCGACCACGAGCGCGGTACCCGATTCACGAAGACTCTCGAAGGCGTGGACGGCCGTCGTCTGGTCGTGAGTCACACAGGTCTCGTAGGCCGCTCGGGGGAACTCGTGCTCGGAGGGCACGGCGGGAGCCGTCTGCTGCTCGCGCGGCGGCGGGTCGGTCAGGCCATTGCACTCAACAGTTGGGGAATCGACGTTCACGACAGCGATTCCACGGTGTGCACGGAGCGTGTCGACCAGCCGCCGCCGGAAGTTCCCGGCGACCGATGCAACGTCATGGGGTGGGACGGCGAGCGTCGCGTCGAACTCGTCCCGGTGGTCGGGCCACGAATCGAGCGGGGGCGCGAGCACGATGAGCAGGCCACCCCCATCGACCGCTCCCACAGTTCTTCCGATGGCGTTCGGCCGGCACTCGTCGTGACAGTCGAGCACGACTGCCGTCCGGGTTCGTCCGAGGAGTCCGTCGGCGCGCTTCGGCGCGATGCGCTCGCAATCGAGTCGTTCGCCATCCTCACCTGCGACGAGCGTCGTCGCCGACCGCTCGATGCCGGCTCCGTCGAGCGCCTCGCGCGTCCCGGAATAGCACGCCGCGAGCTCGCCCGTGAGCACCAGCGTGCGGCGTTCATTCGCCCGACGGGCCTCGTCGCGGAGCGCGGCTGCGAGGTCGGCAATCATACCGATTCGGGGGTTCGCGGTGGCATGGGCGCGTCGGTTCGCAACTCGTACTGGCGAACAATCATATACTTACCCCTAGAATTTAGTTACGGCATCACGAACGCCGAGGAAATGGACAGCCGCGGCGGTTCAGTTACCGAACAATTCGAACAACTCAAGAGCCGCTTCGAGGATGCGACCGGTTCCAGCGACGACGCCGACTCCTCGGACAAGCCGTTCTGGAAGCAGTACGGTGCCCTCTTTCAACTGCTCGCGGTGGCGGGGGCGTTTGGCGGTATCATCGCCAGCGCCGCCTCGACGGCAATCGACCGGACGATGGCCGTCGCGCGGGAGAGCGGTCCCACACTAGTCAATACCCTCTGGCCGATTCTCCTCGGCGTCACGCTGGTCGCGGTGGCGGTCTGTCTGGTCGTCGTCGTGCTCGGCGTGCGGAACGTATGAACGCCCCATCGACGGTTATTCCGTGTGCAGATAGACCAAACCGACATTGAAGAGATGGTTGGGAAGCATCCCGCCGAAGAGACCGACCTCAAGCAAGAGGGATGATATACCCGTAGCCTCTGTGAAATAAAAACCGATTACGACTACCAGCACGACAATAACGATGGACAGAACAATCTTCTGATCAAGTGGCGCGTTCCGGTACAATCTACCGACTGGCGGTGGTGCAGAACAGTTCTCATAGCGTGATGGTTGGACTGGCGATATCGTTGTCCCGTTCGTGATTTGTGAGGG
>NZ_JBNTJU010000033.1:0-23489 GCF_051195015.1 Halococcus sp. AFM35 | reverse complement strand
CCTGCTGACTTGGAAACCACAGACATCAGGTCGTCACTACCGGCTCACGCCGGTTTTAAATAGTCGAAACGCAACAGTACTCTCGTAAGAATTTCAAATATGGTGATGCCACGTGACGACAACCGCGGCAAACAGAGCAACGGCAACGGGAACCCTGTACTATCTATTGATAGACGGACGTGCCTGAAGGCTGCAGGGGCTGCCATGGGAGCGTTTCCACTAGTCAGTGGCTCTGCAAGTGCCGCAGAACGCCGTGGAATTAGGTTCGAGACGGTAGTCGATATGGTCGAGGACGTCGGCTGTGACCCGACTGGAACAGAGCCATGCGACGAGCAAATTACGGATGCAGCTGACGATTACACGCTACTGAAGTTCCCTGCGGGAGAATACAAACTCACTCAGAAAAACGTCATACTGGACAAGACCAATCTCGGATTCGTTGGTACGGGAGACGTCCGATTTACCGTACCCGAACGATTCAACCAAAAAGCCCTCGTCGTCGATAGGGGCACTGGACTGCTCTTCGAGGGCATTGATATCGACCAAACAGCAAACGGAGCGACACCCGGACTCCACTTGGGAGTCGATGACGATCTTCGTGTCCACGACGTCGAGCTAATCGGTCAGGGAATCCATCCCAAATCGGTTCCACGAGAAGAACCGGGCTGGGAACCAGGTGGAGCCGGCGAGAACGGCAATCCAAACGTGATGGATTACTTCTATCCAATCGTTCGATCACCCGATGGTAGTGGTCTCGTTACAGATCTCAGAGCGAACAATCACGGACTAATGGGAGCGTACAATGCTGGTGATGGACGAAGCGGTATCTGGGTCGGTATCTCCAATCGAGGCACTATTACATTCAGAAATTGCCGTATTGAAGAATTCGGCTCGAACGGTACCTACACCAGTCGGACAAATGGTGTCGTTCAGTTCGAAGGCGGTGTCTACCGCAACAACAACAATCAAGTTCGCATCGGGAGTGCTGGCAGTTACGTCGATGGTGTGACCCTCGAAGTGGATGCCGACGCGAGCGACGCACCGAACCCATACGAGGCGCTCAACTACCGCGGCGTGCGTGTCGAAATGGGTCGTCAAAGCGACCGGACCGACGTCGAAATCAGGGACTGTGACATCTCGATTCGGTCGGCACCCTTTTCCGGTGGCGGGGTCGTCGCCGAGGCGACCGCCAGTGAGTTCCAAGTGCGAAACACCCGTATCGGCATCGAGGAGGACAGCGTGCGTGGCGTGTTCGGCAAGGAACCTGACGGTGGCGGAGCTTACGACCCACCGGCGAAACCACACGCCGGAACGATGGAGAACGTGAGCATCACTGGCAGCGCCGACGGCAACGCGGCCATTGAACTGCGGGACCGGCCTGATTCGACCGTCGATGGTTGCTGTATCCACCAGAAGGGGGCGAACCGCGACGGGGTCGTACTGGTCGATTCGGACGGAAGCACGGTGCGAAACAGTACCATCGACATCACCGGCGAACAGGTCGCCGAGGACAATTCTTCGGTGACAACGTCCGACATCGTGGACGATGGCTCGTGTCCGACACCTGACGATGACGGCGGAAGCGGCCTCCCGCATGAACTCTCGATCAAAGGCACCGACGAGCGATTTTCGTACACGTTCTCGGTGAGCGGAGACCTCAAAAAGAGTACGGCGAATGGCGCGACCATCGACGACAACGACACTATCATCGACTATGCCGCGACCGGGCAAGGCGGCGACGGCGGCATCGATAGCTATGCCTTCTCGGGGAGTCTCGAATCGTTCGCCCTTGATGGTGAAGCCAACGTTATCCTCGATGGCGAACCCGCCCGAGTTGGCCAACGGCCTGACCACGTGCTCTCCATCGAGGGCACCGACGAGCGGTTTTCGTACACGTTCTCGGTGAGTGACGACCTCGAAAGGAGTACGGCGAACGGCGCGACCATCGACGACAACGATACCATCTCGGGTAACACCGCGACCGGACAGGGCGGCGACGGCGGTATCGACAGCTACGTGTTCTCTGGTGAACTCACAAGTTTCGACCTCGACGGCGAGGTTAACGTCACCCTCGATGGCAAACCCGCTCGCGTCGGCCAACGGCCCGATCACGTGCTCTCGATAGAGGGCACTGACGAGCGGTTTTCGTACACGTTCTCGGTGAGCGGAGACCTCGAAAAGAGTACGGCGAACGGCGCGACCATCGACGACAACGATACCATCTCGGATAACACCGCGACCGGGCAAGGTGGCAACGGTGGTATTGACAGCTATGCCTTCTCAGGAAGTCTCGAATCGTTTGCCCTCGACGGTGAGGCCAATGTTACTCTCGACGGCGAACCCGCCCACGTTGGCCAACGGTCCGACCACGTGCTCTCTATCGAAGGCACTGACGAGCGGTTCTCGTACACGTTCTCGGTGAGCGGGGACCTCGAAAAGAGTACGGCGAACGGCGCAACCATCGACGACAACGACACCATCACCGACTATGCCGCGACCGGGCAGGGCGGCGACGGCGGTATCGACAGCTACGTGTTCTCTGGTGAACTCACGAGCTTCGACCTCGACGGCGAGGCTAATATCACTCTTGACGGCGAACCTGCCCATGTCGGCCAGCGCCCTGATCACTATCTCCGAATAAAAGGAAGCGGGTCGACCACCAACTACAGCTTCAGGGTGGACAGCAACCTCCAGAAAAGTGGAGTACGTGCAGGTACCAGTGGCGAAGATCAGATCAGCACTCAGAGTGCATCAGGAACGGTCGACGACGGGGCGGACGCGTACACGTTCGACGGCGACCTCGTCACATTCGACTTCGATGGCGCTCCGATAAATGTGTACCTTGATGGTGAGCCAGCGTACGTCGGGCAGCTCTAACCACGTCGGTAGTGGTTGAAGACAGCAATTTGGCACTGAGAGCATCGAATCTGTCGCAGTCGGCGTTCGTGCGTGTACTCGGATTAGAGTGTCCTTCTCCGCTCTTCAATCAGATTTTCCACAGAGAGCAGCAGTGTCTGGCTCTTCGTCAGACGTGAGTTCTCGGGCAGTGAGTGCCTGTTTGACACTCTGTTGGGCGGTACGAAGTGTGTCGACGAGACTGATTGTATCCGTCACGACGGGATAGGTCACGGAGAGTGATTCGTATAGGTACTCGTTGAATCCGTGATCAATACGATGTGTACCGGGTACGCGCTGTTCGCTGAGGGTGATTTGTCGATCTGTTAGTAGCTGCTCGCATTCGTGTCTGCGCGAGCGCAGGCGTTCGTCGGCACCATCGAGTTCCGTGTCGGTCCAGTTCTCGAACGAGTGCTTCCCTACGATCCCATCGAGATCAGAGCCTAAGCGCGTCAGCTTCGCGTCGGCGGTTTCGAGAGCATTGGATTCGCTTTTGAGGCCTTGCAGCAGCGAGTGGCGGCTCTCACGTGCTTGTTGGCTGCATTCGACGAGCCGCTCGCGGAGCTGTGGTGTGAGCTGATCGCTGGTTAGCACGATGGTGGCGACCTCCGGCCCGAACTCTTGAGCAAGGCTTTCTTCGAGCGTATCGCCGTAGACATCAGCGTAGTGCTCGACAGCCATGACTGTCTCGCGGTAGATGTCACGGACTTCCTCAAGCGAGGCAGCTGTATTCGATGCGTGAGGTGATGGCACCAACAGCCGTGTCGACGGCTGCTGGAGCTCGTCGGCTGACGAGTTGACCGCGGCGACATCGAGATCAGCGATGCGATCAGTGAATGTCGCAAATACATCGCGCTCGTCGGTAGTCCATTCCCGGTCAGTCTTGACGGTCTCTATTGCGGACCGTGTCGTGGTCGGGACGAAACGAGTGGTCATTATTGGCAATACGGTACGGGGTGTCATAATTCTATTCGCCGAATAGATCGCTAACAAAACTCGCATATATTGATATTGGTCTCGCTCTCAGTCGTCGGTCAGACCATCTGCTCGAAAGTTTCGTGATAGTGTGGGCTTAGAATTTTTCGGGTGACCAGTGCTGGTCGATCCGTTGTTCAATCGCAGCGATCACTGTCGAGAGGACATCGACCGGATGGAGCGACGGCCATGTGAGATCAGTGATTTCGTCTCCATCCGGCGGTTGGTGGAAATGAAGACGTGCGTTGTGCGGGTTAGGATGGCGGTCCCAGCGGCATTCCCATTGATCGGTGTCCATCGTCTCGACGTAGTGCAGTGAGAAGTCACCGCTGGCGAACCAGCGAATGTCCAGCCGAGCGGTCTCGGCTGTCGCTGGATACCGGCTCTCCTCGCACGGTGCATGGAGGATGCGAGGCTCGTAGCTATCGGGTTCGAACTCGGTTGTGGCGACTATTGGTTCGTCCGTCAGGAGACTCTCAATGAGCCGGAGCGTCTGGCGATCCGGTGGGCCAGTTGACGGTGGTTCATCGCTTGGGGACGGCGTCATCTACGCCGGGAGGAGACGACCGTCGTTCTGGGCAAGCTGTCGTGCGAGTTCGTAGAGGCGAATATCGCGATTGAGCGCTTGCCAGTCGCTGATGGCGTTCATTCGCTCGTGGATCGCGTCGTGATCGTCGTGCTCGAACACCGAAACCGCGGAGGGATCAGGCGTCTCGAAGCGCTGTTCGAATTCCTCTCGGTGGTCTTCGAGCTGGTGGACGCGGTCAATGATCTCGTCGACTGTGAGTTCGTCGGCGAGACGGCTCGCGTCTTGCCATTCGAGGTAGCCGTCGTTGCGTTCGTAGCGGGCGGGGCGGCTCTGGCGGTCGGCCCGACCGATACCCATCTCCGCAAGGCGTTCGAGGTGCTTTTTCGCGGCGTTAGGCGAGCAATCGGCGATCTCTGCGATTTCGGGATAGGGCGTTGGCTCGGTAATACCGAGGAGTGTGTTGTAGACACGCCCGAACGTATCCGTGTTCTCAGACCAGCGCTGGCGCACTGTGTTGATGTCGTCTTCGGATGGAGTGGGTTCGAAATCAGTCATAGAAGGGAATACGCGCTGCTTTGCAATATATATTTGGAACGAGCAGATATTTGACTGGCCGCCGCGCAGAAGTTGAGACTAGGACTCTCAATGCACAGCAGAGTGGCTATCCAAATTTCAGTCCCGGCTATTGTCTGTATGAGTTCGGGGATTTAACGCATGTTGATACGCTATTGTCTGTATCTGGAGTCGGGCAGATAGATTGCTCATGCACGGTAGACGCTGAAATCAACCTTGAAAGACTGACACTGTCGAACAGGAATACGTGAATATCGAATGCTGATGAACCACCGCATAGCAGACTGATACCTCAACTGTACTTACGAGACAGCTCTGTCGACAGTATAAATTCCGCACACTTCTCACGAATAATCTACCTATCCGAGTTCAGATGTGTAAGGGGCTCCCCAACTCCAACTCTGTAGGAGAAAACATCCGTCTAATATTAGACTTCTGTGACAGTTTTGGCGGTTGTGTCAGAGGAAGTTGGAAAAGATATTTCTTCATACTATCCTTGGTCGGAGATGTATGCTAGACAACCTACGTCGAAGACAAGTACTAGAGGCAATAGGACTGAGCACTATCGGCCTTGCAGGTACGAGTAACAACCACGATATTGTGGCAGCACAGAGCACATCGTCCCTGGGAAGCAGGGCGAACTTCTCGAACGATGTGGTCTATCAAATTCTCGTTGATCGCTTCCACAACGGGAACCCAGATAATGATCCGAGCGGCGAGATATACAGTTCGGACTGTTCGGACCTGCAGAAATACTGCGGCGGGGATTGGCAGGGGATCATTGACAAAATCCAGAGCGGCTACATCCCCGATATGGGTGTCTCGGCAATCTGGATTTCGCCACCGTTCGAGAACATCGCGGAGTACAACTCCAATTCGGGGGCAGCCTACCACGGCTATTGGGCACGTGACTTCAAACAACCGAATCCGTTCTTCGGCTCAATGTCCAAGTTTGAGGAACTTGTGAGCGTCGCCCATGATAATGGACTCAAGGTAGTCATCGACTTCGTACCAAATCATACCTCGCCGTCTGCCACCGATGGGAGCATGGAGGACGGCATTCTCTACGATAATGGCTCGTATGTGGCCAGTTATAACGACGATCCTAACGGCTACTTCCATCATAACGGTGGAACGGACTACTCCACCTACGAAGGCCAGATATACAGAAATCTTTACAATCTAGCAGACTTCGACCAGTCCGAGACCTATATTGACTCCTACCTCAAGGACGCGGTGCGTCACTGGCTCAACACCGGTATTGACGGCCTGCGCATCGATGCAGTGGCGCACATGGCCCCGCTCTGGCAGAAAACCTTTGTCGACGCTATCTACGATCACCAGCAGGTGTTCACGTTCGGCGAGTGGTTCCTTGGGAGCGATGCATACAACGAAAATTATTACGAACTCTCAAATCAAAGTGGCATGAGCCTGCTGGATTTTCGATTCGGTCAGGAGATTCGCCAGACGCTTCGGGACTTTACGGACGATTTCAACGGTCTCTGGGACGTGCTTCAGGAAACTGCCGACGAACATGATCAAGTTCTTGATCAAGTTCCCTTTATCGACAACCATGATATGGGTCGATTCCACAAGTCGGGCGCGAATACAACGAATACTGACATGGCGATGGCCGTTTTGCTGACGACCCGGGGCGTTCCGACAATCTACTATGGCACCGAGCAGTACCTCACCGGCAACGACACGCCGGAGAATCGCAAGCCAATGCCAGGCTTCGACCGGACCACGACGGCCTACCAAGTCATCCAAAAACTTGCTCCGCTGCGCCAGGAGAACGATGCCTTAGCCTACGGTGACACTCAGCAGCGCTGGCTCAGTAGTGACGTGTTCTTTTACGAACGGGAGTTTGGTGGTGATGTCGTGCTCGTCGGTATCAACCGTAGTCTCGACTCGTACGATATCGACGGTCTCTACACCGCGCTGCCGCGGGGGAGCTATGCTGACGAGCTCGACGGCATCCTTGACGGCTTCTCGACGACAGTCAACAGCGACGGTTCTATCGACACCTTCTCGTTCGGCCCAAAGACTGTCTGCATCTGGCAACACAGGGGGGATACGGTTGGGCCGAGCATAGGTCATGTCGGGCCGACGATGGCGCACACCGACCATACCATCACCGTCCACGGCAGCGGGTTCGGCTCTAGCCAAGGTACCGTCGAGTTCGACTCGACTTCGGCGGGGATCGTCTCCTGGTCAGACACGGAGGTCGAGGTCGACGTCCCCTATATCGCCGGCGGTTTCTACGATATCACTGTCACCGACGCCAACGGAGCTACGAGCGGCCCCTTCACGGGGTTCGAACTGCTCTCGGATGACCTGGTATCGGCGCGATTCGTGGTCCACAGCGCTGAAACCGAGTCGGGAGAGAACGTGTACCTTCTCGGCGACCAGCACGAAATTGGGAGCTGGGACGAAAGCCGCGCAGTCGGTCGATTTTTCAATCAAGTCGTCTACGACTACCCCACTTGGTACTACGATGTGGCCGTTCCCGAGAATCGGGACATCGAGTTCAAATTCGTGAAGATCGACGGCAGCGGAAACGCGGTTTATGAGTCCGGGGATAACCGGACCTACACCACACCAGTAGTCGGAGAAACCGGATTCTACGAGGGTACTTGGAAATAGTTCGAGCGCCCCGTTCAGTTCGAGGTTTCGGTCGATCGTAGTTCGACTTCGGAAGCTTCGAAGTCTTCGACGAATGCACTCTGTCCGCCGACGGTGTATGTACCCTCAGGAGTTTCGACAATAAGGGTATTCTCAACCGGGAGCGAGCTGCTTGTCGGATCAAGCAGCGATTGTTGGGCGTCTATGACTACACCGTCGAGTTCGGTTGGACCGTCCTCCTCCGGGAGCGGACGACCGTCAACGTGCGCACGAACCGTCGTGTCGGCACGGAGATGGAGGGTTGCCTGAAAGACCGTGTGTCGAAAGTCGTGATACGTCGCCGGGAGCGTGACGGGATCAGCCGCGAACACTTCAGATGCCATCGGAAAGTAATTACTTAGAAACGAACTCACCATGACCGGACCGAGTTGCTCCTGTGCGAAGACGACCGCCCGAGCCGAACTGTTGGCCTGCGAGAGCATTTCTGGTGGGGGCGACGAGGTCCATTTCCTTGTCGACGGCGAGTATCGTCGGCATCGGCTGCTCCCACGCGCGCGACCGAGGCTACGCCATCGATATCTGGTGGCCTCGTCTGGAGCGACACCGGTGACCAACAGGAGAACGAGAACATTACGGTCGAGGGCAGCCAGCAGTTCGCCGGTGACTTCACCGAGTAGTTCAGAAACCGGCTAGATGGATTTGTCATGCACGAAATCTCGTGATATTTAGGCTGTCCATTGGTTTCGATCTCAGCACATATGCGAAAATCACCTCCTCAAATCGCATTCGCCATGGGCTCTGTAACAAAGTGGGTAGCTGTCGGCGGCCGGATGCCTGCTACGCACCTATTTTTATACGGAGGAGGGCTCATACGGATACCGAACGCCGAAACGGCGTTTCGGCCGGACGATCAGCCGCCCATGCCGCTGAACGAGAGACCACCCTCGATGTAGCGCTGGGCGAACAGATACACTAGCATGATCGGCGTTGCGAAGGTAAGCGCGAACGCCGAGAAGCGCGCCCACGGGATCGAGTATTCGCTGATGAGCGAGTACAGCCCGACGGGCAACGTGTAGTTTTCGGTGGTGAGTAGCGTCTGCGCGACCACGAACTCCGTCCAGCCGGTGAGGAACGTGAAGATGAACACCGTGGCGAGTCCTGCGGTGGACAGCGGCAGGATGACCTCGGTGATGACGCGCCACGGTGGCGCACCATCAACGACGGCCGCCTCCTCATACGAGACGGGGATCCCGTCCATATACGTTTTCAACAGCCATGTGTTGAATGGAATCGCGGTCGCCGCGTAGTAGACCGCGAGCGCGAGCTTGCTGTCGTTGATGCCGAACTGGACGTACACGGCGTACAGTCCGATGAGCAACGCAACGCCGAGCCCACCTCCGACCTGGGTCATGAGGACGTACACGAACAGCACCTTGCGACGAAGGATGAACTCCCGGCGCGAGAGCGCGTACGCCGCCGGCACGACCAGGCACATGGCGATGACGACGGTCGGCACCGCGACCGTGAGGCTGTTCCAGAGGTATCCCTTGAAGTTCGATGGGTTCGTCACGCCGTACTGTGAGACATCGAGCAGGACGACCTCCGGCGTGTTGATGACGACGGCGAGGTCGGTGATCGGGACGTTCACCGAGATGGTGTATCCCGGAACGATGAGGTCGCCGACCACCCAGAGGAACGGCTGCAACGTCGGGTTTTGCGGCAGCAGGTTGAATCCACCGGCGGAGTAGATCGAGCCACCGGTGCTGGAGAGGGCGGCCGTCAGGATCCAGTAGATCGGGAACAGGAGCGCGAGCACCACGGCGAGCGCACCGAGGGTTGCGCCGAGGGTTTTCAACGGCTCGACGGGCGATATCTTGCCGCGTCTGATACCGTTGACCGTATACACCGCGTTGCGAACGGCAGCGACGGGCTGGAGCACGAGGTTCCGCACGTCCGTCTTCAGCTTCCGACTGATCCGGCCGAAGAGACTCACTGTTCTGACACCCCCTCAGCAAGCCGGCCACGTTTGACGTTCAACCACATGAACGCACCGATGAACAGCACTGCAATGAGGCTGACAGCCGCGCCATACCCGTACTCCGAAAACGACAGCGCCTCCCGGTAGCCGTAGACTACGATGAGTTCGTTCGCCCGGGCGGGACCGCCCTTGTTGAACACGTAGGGGATGAGAAACTGCTGGAACGACGCGGCCGCCGTCAGGATCGAGGCGAACAGTACGGGTCGCTTGATCGACGGGAGCGTCACGTGCAGGAGCCGGGAGAAGAAGCCTGCGCCGTCGACTTTCGCCGCTTCGTGGAGCTGCTCGGGCACGTCCTGCAACGCGCTGACGGTGATGATGACCATGAACGGGTACGCGAGCCACATCTCCGTGACGTTGTACGCGAGGAAGGCGGGCCACCGCTCGGAGAGCCACGCGATCGAGCCGATCCCGAGCGCCGACAGCGCCTGGTTCGCCAGCCCGAACTCGGCCGAGCTGAAGATGCCGCGCCACACGGTGACCGTGAAGATGGCCGGCAGCCCCATCGGGAGGATGATGAACGACCGCATCACCCGTTTGCCGCGCACGCGGTCGCTGGTCACCACGAGCGCGATGGCGAGGCTCAATCCGATCTTCAGGGTGACGCTGGTCGCAACGAACAGCCACGTCACCCCGAAGGAGTTCCAAAACGTGGGATCAGTGAGAACGTTGACGTAGTTGCGGAGCCCGACGAACGTCGCCTCGCCGAACGTCAGCATTGAGGCGGCCCCCTCGCCGGCGAACAGGCTCGCCGGATCGGCGTTCGTGAACGAGATCCCGACGAGGTACACCACCGGGAACAGCATGAACGCCGCGAAGACGAACAGTCCGGGAAGCACGAACAGCAGGGAGACGTCCCGCTTGTCGAGAAACGGAATCGTCTCGACGCGGCGTGCAACGCGCGAAATCGTGCTCATGACCGGCTCATTCCCAGTTGCTGTGGATGGTTTTTGCGGCCTGATCGAGCGCGGCTTTCGGGCTGGCGTTTCCGTTGAATGCCTTGATGAGCGCGGTCTTCATCGTCGGCCAGACCTTGTTCATCTTCGGGTGAGTCGGCATCGGCGTTCCCTGTTTGACTGTTTGGGAGAAGGGCTTCACTTGTTTTGGGAGTTCGTCACTCCCGACCAGGCTGGACAGCACCGGAATGGCCCCCTGCTCTTCGGCGAGCTTCATGATGTGGTCCTCGTTCGTGACGTACCACTCGATGAACCTCCGCGCGGCTTCCGTCGCGGCGTTGTCCTTCTTCATGCCCTTCGTGAAGTACCACATCGTGATACCGGTGTAGGGATTGGGGTCGCCGCCCTCGGGTTTCGGGAGCGTCGTGACTTCGTAGTTCACCCCTTTCTCGTTGAGGGTCGCCAGATACCACGGTCCGTTGAAGGCGAACGCTGCGTTGCCCGCAGCGAAGGCGGCCGCCTGTGGCTCGTACTTCGGATCGGTCGGCATGTACGGCTTGAAGTTCTCGAGGGCGAACTCCAGACCGCGCACGGCCTTTTTCCTGTTGATCCCGAGCATCGGGTCCTTCTCGGGGTCGAAGTAGTAGCCGCCGAACGCCTGGAGCCACGCGCTGGTGTAGTAGGGATCGAACGGATAGCTCAGGCCGTACGTGCCGTTGCTCGGATCGTGGTGTTCCTTCATCGCCGAGACCATATCGGCCACCGTCTTCGGTGCCTCGTCGACCATGTCAGTGTTGTATATCAGCGTCACCGTTTCGGCCGAGTGGGGAAGACCCACGACGTTGCCCTCGAACTGCACGGCCCCGGCGGCCGCGCTCGTGAACGTATCGAGGCTCACGTCGAGTTTGTCGCTCTGGTCGACGACGAAGCCACGCTGGAAGTAATCACCTACCCAGTCATGGGCCCACTCGAAGGTTTTCGCCCCCTGGCCGGCGGGGAGCGCACTGGTGGTCTTCTTCTGCATGTCGGAGATGTCCGCCCCGCTGATGGTGTGCTCAGACTGGGCGTTGAACGCCTCGATCGCGCTTTTTCGGAGGGGGATCTCCGGTTTCGGGAGCGAGTACCATACCTTCGCCGACCCGGACGGCCCGGCCGACCCGCTCGTCGTGCCAGTGCCGCTCGTGTTCCCGCTGCTCCCGGATCGATTGTCCCCACTTTGGGTACTGCCCCCGGAACCCTGCTGTTGCACCCCGATACAGCCCGCGAGCGCCGCGACAGCGCTCGCCCCGCCGATCTGCTTCAGTACGGTTCTGCGATTCGTTGGCATGGTGAACGTTGGATGAAAGAGTCGTTCATAACTTAATAGCTTCGGTTATCTGTGAACGGTTGTCACGATGGACGCGCGGAACGGATCGCGGTATCGCTCGAATACACCCGATCGGCGGCAGTCACTGCATGTGTTCGCTCGATCATTTCGCCCGCCCTCGATTTCCGTGCGTGGTAGACGGAACGACTGCCGTCCGGCAGTACACTGCCGGCTGATAGCCTCTGTCGACCGACAGAACACCGACTGGCAGTTGCCTGGCGGCGAGATTGAGATCCGGGCGACGAAGCGTCCGGCGTCTCGTGCCGCGACGATAGGTTTCAGTCGCTACGAAATCCTGCCTCACAAATTTTGGATTCAGGGTAAGACCTATATCCTCCCGTCCGTAGTCTCCAGCGGATGGCAACTGTCACGCTCGACACCCTCAGAAAGGAGTTCGACAGCGGACGGCTCGTCGCGGTCGACGACGTCTCTCTCGAAGTGGGGGACGGCGAGTTGGTTACGGTCGTCGGACCATCGGGCTGTGGGAAGTCCACCACGCTCCGGATGATCGCGGGGCTGGAACAGCCGACGTCGGGCCAGGTACGCATCGGCGGCGAGGATGTCACCGATGTCCACGCGCGCCGCCGCGACGTGGCGATGGTGTTCCAGAACTACGCGTTGTACCCCCACAAGACCGTCCGGCAGAACATGGCCTTTGGCCTGCGGATGAGCACTAATCTCGGGAAAGACGAGCGCAACGAGAAGGTCGACGAGACGGCAGCGATGATGGGGATCGGGGACCTGCTCGACGACGAACCTGGCGAGTTGTCCGGCGGACAGAAACAGCGCGTCGCGCTGGGTCGCGCCATCGTCCGCGAGCCGGACGTGTTCCTGTTCGACGAGCCGCTTTCCAATCTCGACGCGAAGCTCCGGACGAGCATGCGGACCGAGATCCAACGTCTTCAGGAGCAGCTGGGGATCACGGCCATCTACGTGACCCACGACCAGGAAGAGGCGATGACGATGGGCGACCGACTCGCCATCATGAACGACGGCGTCCTCCAGCAGACCGGTACGCCGACGGACGTGTACGCGGCCCCGAACAGCGAGTTCGTCGGCGGGTTCGTCGGCTCGCCCTCGATGAACATTCTCGACGTGACTGTCGAGGAGACCGGGGACGGCACCATGCTCACGAACGGGGATCGGTTCACGTACACGCTGGGCGGCGACCGCGGGCGACACGTCACCGGGGCCGACGTGACGTCTGCTCGGCTCGGGATCCGCCCCGAGAACGTTCGCGTGACCGACGAGCGCGACGGCATCGAGACCAGCGTCGAGGTCGTCGAACCCGTCGGCAGCGACAACTACCTATATCTCGATCTCGGTCCGGAGTTCATCGCCCGGGTCGACTCCGGGATCGAACCCGCGACGGGCGAGGAGATCCGCGTGACCTTCGACGAGAACGACGTTCACTTGTTCGACGCAGGGACCGGCGATGCGCTGCTGGCCGAGGGCGAGGAGCCGCCGATCGTGACGGCCTGACGGCCCGAATTATAGTGTCGGTCGGAGGCAATTACCGCTGCACGTCACGAGACCGCTTTGCTGTCTCTCGATTCCATACATACCGTCAGGTGAAGACTGCCGACCGACACTATCAGTCGTCCGCCGCGACCGGCGCTCGTTCGAGCATCGAGTGTTCGTCCAGCAGCGCCACGGTTGCCAGCCGCAGCGCGTGCGACCAGCCGAGCGGCGTCGCGCTGTCGGGCGTCCCGTCGTCGAACACCTGTTCCGGGAGATAGCCGCCGTCGCAACACAGCGGCCCGTCGGGGAGCACGAGCGCGAGCAGGTCCCGCGCCGTCGCGGCCAGGTCCGCGGCGCGGTCGTCGTCGCGGTCGGCGAGCATCGCGGCGAGCGCGCCGGCGGCGTAGGCCCCCCACGCGGTCGAGACGGTCCAGATCTTTTCGTCCGCCTGTTCGCGCCGTCGCCAGCCGTCGCCCTCGTACCGAGCCAGGCCGGCGACCCCGCCGGAACCGGGGTCGCGCCGGAGCTCGTCGACGACGGTGGTGACGTGCGAGACGAGACGGTCGAGTCGGGCGTCGTCGACCTCGCCGACGCGAGCGTACGCGCGGTGGGCACTGACGAGCGCGAACGTCGCGGAGTCGCACCGGTCGTCGAGACCGCCCGCGTCGTCGTGATCCGCGCCGTACTCGCGCAGGGCGTAGATCCCGCGGTCGTCGACCCACAGGTCGTCGATCGCGGCGTAGACCGCAGCGGCGCGCTCGTCCGCGCGGTCCGCGAGGTCGCCGTCGGTCGCGGCCAGCGCCGCGTACGCTTCGAGGGAGGTGGCGGCGGTGTGTGTGAACCGACCGGCCATGTCCTCCCACACGTTCTCGCCGGCGGTCGGCCGGTCGTCGTCGGCGAGGTCGTCGTCGAGCGCGGCGAGCGCGCGGTCCAGTGCGTCGCGGTGGTCGCCGTCGTGTACCGCCAGATACGCCGTGGCGCTCGCGGTCTGGTCGGCCTGGTAGTTGGTGGCGTCACCGGCTTCCAGGCGGCCGTTGGCCCAGCCAGGGGCCAGCGTGGCGTCGAACGACCAGACGCGGTGGGGCCACGTGCCGTCGTCGAGCTGGGTCTCGACGTAGGCGCGTGCGCTCTCGGCGTGGCGATCATCCAGTCCGAGATCGAACTGCTCGTCCGCATCGAGCAGGAACTGCGAGATCTCGGCGTCGTCGCGGAACCACGAATAGCCGTACCCGCCCGAGTACGCGTAGTACGGGTCGAACTCCGGGCCGGCGATCCGAAGCCCCGACTGCCCGGTGAGCAGCGAGAGAACCCGGATGTCCGCGGCGATCGCGTCGGAATGGGGGTGCTCGGTAGCGACGGCGGGTTCGGTTTGCCGGGTAGCCGCGCGTTCGAGCGCCGTGGTGTCGTAGTCGCCGGCGGCCGCCCGAACCGCGTCGAGCGCGTCCGTGCGGGGCCTGTCCGCGCGCGTCGTCAACAGGGTCGAAAGCGTCGCCGTTCCGTCCTCGATCGGCAGCACGCCCACCACGTCGCCGCTTAACGCGTCCTCTCCGGCGGTGTCCTCTCCAGCGTCGCTTTCCCCAGCGGCGTTCTCCGTGGCGGCGTTCGCTTCGGCGTCCTCCTCTCTGTTCCACGGATAGTCGGTGGACGTCCCGTGAAGGAGTTCCTCGAAGCCATCGAACCCGGAACTCTGGATCGTCTCGAACCCGGTGTCGCTTGCGAGGTAGTCGGTCTCCTCGGCGTGGTACACTTCGACCGCATCCCCGTGCTGGAGGCGACCGATGCGCGCGTCGCGGCCGTCCGGGGCGAACCCGACGCCGACGACCACGTCCAGCGACTCGTTGGCCTCGCTCGCGTCGACGTGCGTGACGTGGACGGCACCGAGCGTGAGGTCGTACTGCGTTACCAGTCCGTGGGCAGTTTCGTGATCGGTCACCACGAGCGCGGTGTCGCCGTGGTACCGTTGGGCGCTGCTTTTGGCGTCGAACCACGCCGTCCCCGCTCCCCCGTCGGCGGGCCGGACGCCGAGTCCGGAACGAACGACGCCGGTCAGGCCGACCAGCGGATGGCTGAAATCCCGGATCGACCCGTTCTCGCCGACGTGGACGAGACGGCCGTCCCAGCCCGAAAAACGGCCGGTCGTCGTCCGTCGCTCGCCAGGAAACCGCGTCGGGTCGCTTCGGTGGCGTTCGTAGTCGTTCAGCGCGTCGCGGAGTGGCATTGGGGACACGTCTCGCCGCGGCGTAATAACTTTGGTGTAATTGTAGTTCATGGCTCGACGGTGATCGAAACAGTCAAAGGCGTCTATGGCAACCGTGGGCGTATGTCCCATCCTGGCCCACCCCGATTCCCTCACGTCGGCGAATCGGTCGAACTCGCACCGCGCGACCCCGACGCGTCGGCGAGCTACGCGTGGCGGATCGCGGAACGACCCGTGGAGAGTACGGCGACGCTCGGCGACGGAGCGGTCGTCCACCTCACGCCCGATGTCGCCGGCACCTACTGCGTCGAACTCGACGCATCCGACGGTACCCACGCACAGACGGTGCGTGCGTTTCCGGACCCGCGCCGCGAAGCGCGCTTCAGCGTGGCTGCCGCCGACGTGGACGGCGACGTCGATGCCGACCACGCGGCAGTGATCGGGCAGTTCAACGATTTCACGATGGGCACACACCGCGCCGAGCGTGCCGGCGGCGACGACGAGTGGCATCTCGACGTCGCGCTCCCGCCTGGCACACACGAGGCCATCTTCGCGTTCGACGACGCGTTCGACCCGCACGCCACGAGCGAGGTCACGGTCGCAGGTGCTGGCCGACCCCGTATTCGCCTCGAGGGACGCCACGAGGATGACGCAATCGTCGTGACCGCGACGGCCCACGCCGCCCCGGAGGGAAGCGAGCCGAGCGTCGAGTTCCATCTCGACGCCCGTGACGACCTCACGCGCGACGACGTGTCGATCACCGACACGGAGTTGCGGGTTCCGACGGCAGCGCTCTCGAACGACGGCGATCCCGTGCGCGTCCACGCCGTCGCCGTCGCCGAACAGCACAGCATCGCCGACACGCTGGCGCTCCGCGCCGAGCGTGCCAGGGACGCTGGCGACCGTGCCAACGGACACGCTCGTGCCAGCAACCACGCGGACGACGTCGCCGTCAACCGCCCCGCCGACCCGCCGGCGTGGGTCCACGACGCGACCATCTACGAGATATTCGTTCGGACGTTCGCGGGCGAGACCGTCGACACCACGTTCGAGGAAATCGAACGGCGGGTCCCCTACCTCGCATCGCTCGGGATCGACGCCGTCTGGCTCACGCCGGTCTGTGAGTCCCCCACGCGCCACGGCTACCACATCACCGACCTGTTCGACACCGCGGCGGACCTCGGCACCCGCGAGGAGTTCGGGTCGCTCGTGAAGCGCCTCCACGAGGCCGACATCAAGGTCATCTTTGACCTCGTCATCAATCACACCTCGCGGGACCATCCCTCCTTCCAACTGCATCGCGCGGGCGTTCCCGCCTACGAGGACCACTACGAGCGGATGCCGACCGAGCAGGACACCTCAGACGTGGACTGGGCCGGCGACAATGCGCCGGGCCACTACTTCACGTGGACCCGAATTCCGAACCTGAACTACGATTCGCCCGCCGTCCGGGAGTGGATGCTTGATGTCGTTGACGAATGGGCACCGCTCGTCGACGGGTTCCGGTGTGACGTGGCATGGGGCGTCCCGCACGGCTTCTGGAAGGAGGTCCGCGAGCGGCTGAAAGCCCGCGACGACGACTTCCTGCTGCTCGACGAGACCGTCCCACGCGACGCCGCCTTCCGGGAAAACGAGTTCGACGTTCACTACGACACCGATCTCTACGCCGCGCTGCGCGACATCGGCACCGGCGACGCGCCGGCGACGGCCATCCTCGACGCGCTCGTGGAGGCCCGGCGTCACGGCTACCCCGACGAGGCGGTCCACATGCGCTACGTCGAGAACCACGACGAGGACCGCTACGCGACCGCGTGCGACGACGGCAGCCTGCGACCCGCCGTGGCCGCGACGTTCACCCTGCCCGGCGTCCCGATGATCTACTACGGCCAGGAACGCGGCGTCCCCGAGGATCGGGGAACGATGCGGTGGCACGACGGCGACGCCGGCCTGACCGCCTTCCACCGTCGCCTCGTCGAACTCCGCGACGACCGTCCGGCGCTTCGTGCCCCCGGCGTCGAGCGCGTCGTGTGTGACGTGCCCAAGGGCGATCCCGAGCGCGTCGTTGCCTACGAGCGCGTGAGCGGCGACGATCGGCTCGTCGTCGTGCTGAACTTCGGGGCCGATCCGGCGACGGTGGTGCCCGAGCACGTGGTCGACACCACGGACCTGCTCGGCGGGACCGACGTGAGCGACGGCGCGGGCGTTCGGGTCGAGAACGCCGTCGTGCTGTGTGCGCCGCGGCCCGCGACGAAACAGTAGCGCCGAAGCGATAGTGACGGCCGCCGTGAACCGACGCCGGCCACCGGATGACGTAAATATCACCCTCGTTTGACTACGCCACATGGACGACACGTCGCTCGAACGACTCTTACAGCGCTTCGGGTTCTCCGACAAGGAGATCGACACGTATCTGGGGATCTTAGAACACGGGGAGGCGAAAGCCAGCACCATCGCCGAGGAGGCGGATGTCTCCAAGCGCCACGTCTACAGCGTCGCGGAAACGCTCGCTGATAGGGGGTTCGTCGAGGTCAACGACCACATCGTGCCGACGACCATCAGGGCGAACCCGCCCGAGAGCGTGGTGGGGTCGCTGGCCGACGACCTCGAAGCGATGGAGCCCGCGCTCGAATCGCGGTTCTCGCGGGCGGCCCCCCGTTCGGAGAGTTTCGAGGTCGTGAAATCCCGCGTCACCGTCCTGAAGCGCGCCGCGGAGCTGCTCGGGCGCGCCGACATGGAGGTGACGCTCGCGGTACCGTACCGGCTGCTCGACGAGGTCGCCGACGAGCTCCGGGCGGCGCTCGACCGTGGGGTGGTTGTGCTTCTTCTCGTTACCGGCGTGGGTCCCGACGACGATCCCGACGTCGACGGGCTGGCATCGGTCGCTCGCGCGTGGGATCAGCCGATGCCGACGATACTGACCGTCGACAGGGAGATGGGCCTCGTTGCGCCCCCGGCGATGCTCTCGCGCGCCAACAGCGCGGCTCGGGCGATCGTCTTCGCCCAGGAGCAACTCGGCCCGGTCATCGTGGGTTCGTTCCTCGGGAACTACTTCCCGATGGCGACCGAGATCCACGTCACCGACCCCGCGGCGTTGCCGGCGACGTACCACGATTTCCGCCACGCGGTCCTCGAGGCGGCGCTCCACATTCGGGCCGATACGCCGATCCGCGCGCGCGTCACGGGCCGTCCGCTCTACGACGAGGACGGGCCGTCCGAACTCGACGGCGTCGTCGTGGACGTCCGGCAGTCGCTGCTCGCCCCCACGAGCAGCTCGTTCCCGGTCGAGAACACGCTCATCATCGAAACCGACGAGGGCACGTACAACGCCGGCGGACAGGGGGCGTTCGTCGAGGACTTCGAAGCCGCGACCGTGGAGCTGCGAGCGATCGAAACATCGAACTGAGTAAGATGCTCAAACTATTTCCAAGTACCCTCACAGAATCCGGTTTCCCCACTGCTGGTGTGGTGTAAGTCCGATTGCTGCCGGACTCATAACCGTGTTTCCGCTGCCGTCGATTTTCGCAAATTTGAACTTAATGTCCCGATCGGCGGGTACGGCCACGTCATAGTACCAGGTAGGGTAGTCGTAGACGGCCTGGTTGAAAAACCGACCGAGTGCGCGGGTTTCATCCCAGTTTCCAATCTCATGCTGGTTTCCAAGGAGGTGAACGTTCTCCCCCTGGTTCCGTCTCAGCACCGTGGACCACAAAAAATATAAAATATACCTGCCCAGCGTTAGGACTTACTCCAGTGAGACGAACGGCAGCGAAGCCAGTTGGTCGGCGGTGTACGCGAGCGCGTCCGACTGGGTGGTGCTATCAGGTGCAATCATGTCCATGATTCGGGGTGCCATGTCGGCTGCACCGGGCTTGGCACCGCCGAAGACGTATGGCTTATTCTGCACTTCAACCGGGCGGAGAGTGCCCCTATCCTCGGACTGAACTATCGACACGACCTCGAGATTCGCGGCGTCAACACCGCCGAAGGCGGCCCGATCAAGAGTCAGTGTGACTGTCCCGGCCGACGTGTCAATGGATGCACCCAGACTGACCGTGTTGCCATCGGCATCGGTCACAGGTGTACCCGTTGCGTCAACAATACCCTTGGTGAAGCCGCTGACCTGAAGGCGGTAGTGCCACGGTTTCTTGAACGATGTCGTGGCTTGGAGGTCGTCGAGGCTGGTTGTCGAGCCACCGCTCTTGTTCGGATCGTGGACCCAGAGGATGAACATCTGCGGCGAGAACCCGCGACTGCTCCCGAAGGCGTTATAGAGGCTCTCGACCTCGAAAGTGAACTCGTAGAGGCTCGGTGTCTGTTCAACCGTAAGCGAGCGTAGGTCGAATGCACCGTCCTTGAACGCATCGGCGGTCGGATAGGTGTAGCTACCAGGACCGTAGTCGTCACCCGATGGATCGGAGAAGGAGGCAACAGTCGCCGGCGGTTTGACCGTCACAGTCTTCGAAGCCAGCGTCGTTCCATCGGTCGTTTGAACAGTCACGCTGTAGGTTCCCGGATCGCTGATCGTGTACGAGAAGGTGTAGTTTCCGCTCGTGGTGTTCGGCGGAAATCGGACGTTCGCCTTCGCCACAACCTCACCGTCAACGACCAACTCGACGGTTGTTCCGCCGATGTAGTCGCTGTTGTTTGATCCCGTGGCCGTAATGAACGGTTCTTGGACGAAGGTCTCGTTTTCGATGGAGACGTCGATGTCCTGCGTGGGGTGTTCGTATCGGGGCAATTTTTCGACCTCCTTGTCGCTGGCCTGGTAGAGACGGACGGCGGTGCCGCCGGTCTCGACCATCGAGGCCAACAGCGTCGTTCGCGGGGTGACAATGGCCTTACTGACACGGACGTCCGAGAGGTTCGCGTCGTAGGCCGCGTCGATACCGTCGGTATAGATTTCGGCGACGTACTTGGGACCACTCGGAGCCGGGTCATTGGGCGGTCCCGCATGGTCGGGTGGCCCTGCGTTCGCGGGCGGTCCCGCGTTCTCCGGTGGGCCGCGTCCGGGCGTGTCATCCGGCGGTCCTGCATTCTCGGGTGGGCCGGCGTGTTCGGGCGGCCCAGCGTGCTCGGGTGGTCCGCGCTTTCCGGATGCGAGGAAGTCGAGCGGCACGTTGAGCGCACGGCCGTTTTCGTCGGCCATCGCGCCGACGTACCACTCCTCGTCTTTCTGACGAGCGGTAAGCATGTACTCGCCAATCGCCGAATCGAGCACGCGCGTGTCGTCCCAGCCAGCGGCCGGCACGTCCTTGACGAACTCGAATTCATCAACGGTCGGGCCACGGATCGGAGCGGTGTCTGGCTTCGGCATCGACTGGCTCGTTTCGGTGACTGCAATCGAATCGAGGTTGAATCCACCGGTATCCCCTTCCGTGAGCGCCACTGACACCGTGTTCTCGCCCGATTCGAGCGTAACGGTCGTCGAAACCGTTCCCCATTCGTCCCAGTACGTAGTCGTGGGCACGGTGACTTGCGTGCTCGCCGAATCGTTGACCGTGATGGTTGCCGTCCGGGGTGTGCCCGCCGGGACGGCGTTTTGTTCCGCGTCGCTGGCATAGCGGAGGTGGAGGTCGTACTCGCCGGCGCTCTCGACGCCCTCGACGGTCCACGATACCGTTGCGCCGTTCTCGACGCTGTTCGGGTCGATAGCCACGTACCGGCCGGCTTGAGCGCCGGCCCACTTCGCGGCCGTCGGGAAGTCTTCAACCTCACCAAACTCGGCCTGTGCGACGTCACCGACGCCGAGCACTGCGGGCTGGTCGGCGAGGTAGGAACTCGGAAGGTCCGCAATCATGTGGAGTCCGCTGAAGTAGTTCGGATACATGGCGAGCTGTTTGGCCCGCGTCGTCTCGATGCCGCCCGACCCCGAATCCATGTCGAAGATGCCCGGTGTGTATTCGACAGGACCACCGAGCATCCGCGTGAACGGGAACGTGACGTGGTGAGATGGACTGACGTACCCGAAGGAATCGTACTCCTGTCCGAGTACGCCCTCGCGCGTCATCACGTTGGGATACGTGCGGCGCTCGCCGGTGGGGTGGATTGGCTCGTGGACTTCCAGCATCTGACGGTGGCTGGCGGCCTTTTGATACACCAAGTGGTGGTGGTTGACCAGCGGTTGGCAGTGGTGGTTGTAGGTCGTCCCGTCAATGGTGACGCCGCTGTCGGCGACGTAGCCGGTCTTGATCGACCGAATCCCTCGGTCCTCGTAGTCCGCGAACGGATTCGGGTCATTGTCCAACTGATTTTCGTAGTTCGTGATGTTGCCCGCGGTCTCGTTGTGCGAGGTCATCTCGACTGCCGGGTCGAGTTGCAGGCCGTAGTTCGTGACTGCATCCCAGTCGAAATCGGGATACGGGTCGTCGAAGTCCATCGCGCTGCCGTCGCCGGGGTAGGTGCGCCAGCCCTCGTTCCAGCCCTCCACGAGTACGCTCGGGATGCCGTGTTCGCTGGCGAAGTCCATATAGCGCTTCATTCGGCCGGTCTGTGCGCCGTGGTTGCCGGTCTGGGGACCCATGTACTCCCAGTTCGCGCGGCCGGTAATCATCAGCCACCAAACCCCGAGGAATTTGTGGGGGATAATCCAGTCAGTCCCTTTCGGGAAGTCGGCGGGGTCGCGTGGCTCGTTGAGATTGACAATCAGATTCGACTCGATGAGGTCGCCCGGACGCTCGCCGACCTGTACTGTGCGCCACGGCGTCCGGTGTGGGGCCGCCGCCGTCACCTTCGTCCCGTCGGGCAGCGGAGCCAGCACGGACTCGAAGGTGGTCGAACCGTCCGACTGGGGTTCGATGGCTATCGAAGCATAATCCACGAGGTTCGCCTCGTGAACGCTCAGATACTGGTCATCGGCGGCTTTCATCGTGATGGGCGTGTGCGCGCCGCCGGTGGGACTCTGCGAGGCAATCTCGCTCAGCGGTGTCTCGTTGTAGGCGTATTCGAAACTGTTGAAATCGTTCCGAATCCACCACGAGGTGTAGTCGTCGGCGAAGGCAAACTCCGTCCGTTCAGAACTGATAGCGAACTCCCCGAACCCGCTGTCTTTCGGAAAAACGAACCGAAAGCCGATGCCGTCGTTGAACGCCCGGAGTTCCAGCGTGAGCGCGCGGCCCGCACCGCCGGATTCTCGGAGACCTACACGGAGTTCCTCGTAGTGTTCGCGGATTTCGTCGTACTGGTCCCAGATCGGTGTCCACGTTTCGTTTACCTGCGAGTGCTCGGTGCCGGTGACGGCGATGCCGTCGTGGAAGGTGGACTGGTTTTCGAACGCAAAGCCGAGCGTCGAGTCCTCGATGACGGTAGTATCGTTGTGGGCAATGCTGTAACTCGGAACGCCGTCCGCAACGTCCACCGTTACCGAGACGGTGCCGTCCGGCGAGGTGAGTGTCTGTGTGGCAGTGTCGTCGCCTCCGGTCACTTGCGCGGCGGCATCGTCCGCGACGGTGAGTGAGAATGCCGACGCCGCGGCCAGCGACGTTAGACCACCGACGAACCCGCGCCGGCTGATTTGCGAGAATGAGTGCTGACTTTGTTCGTCAAACATCAACAAGCACGTAATTCTCGAAGCGTATAAATGTTCACCAGGTTCCGAGTTAGATGCGCCATTTGGACTGAAGAGACCACACATCCATTACATAAATAAACAATATAAAGAAGTATTACTCGGACACGAAAAACTATTTCAAGGAGGGCTATGAGATCGAAGGCGTGGTAAACATGAACAATCCACGCGCGCGTGCTATTTCCATGCAAGCATACGCTCCGTCAGTGATTACGAGCGGCTGTACGATTCCATTCAAAGAACGATCATGAAACGGCGCGAATACCTAAGTGGCGTCGGTGGACTAGGCGTACCTGTTGCGTTCTGAGTTGATAAAGCCACAGGGAGCGAGACCTCTGTGAGGGGCACTGGAACAAGGTGTGTAGGCTGC
>NZ_JBNTJU010000032.1:0-24118 GCF_051195015.1 Halococcus sp. AFM35 | reverse complement strand
TTGGCAGCTGATCGTTATGAACAAACTCGTTCACAATCGACTCGCACAGGGCGATTTAAATAGCCGAATCGGGAATTGATTCAACCACCGAGACGGTTGAGTGCTCGCGCCAGCAGCGTGGCGGTCCAGCCAACGTCGGGTGTGGGTTAATCTGCTACAGCCGGTGAGTCACGACGGCCAAATCCACGAATCCGGTTCACTACATCTCCCGGATGGGGGAGACCGAGCCTATACCGGAGCGCGTCTTGTTGCCGGAACGGTTTGAGAAATCCCGGCTCTTCCAACTCCCAAAGCTCGCACTGTTCAGCACGTGCGCCGGAGCGAGTGATTATCGCATTCGTCGCTCGGCGAGCCGCTTCATTCGCGCATTCCATCGTAGCGAGATCGGTGTTCGTTCGGACGTAATCTGCCGCAAGCAGCAGATTCTCCATTTCCGTGGTTGCCTCGGGCCGGTACTGGAGTGACCCAACTGTATTTATCAGCAGAGGCTCCTGATTCCAGACGCCCGCGTTCTCGTCGTCATGTTCGACAATCGCCGGATCGAGGAACCAGTCACACAGCATATCATCGGTGAGCCGGCGCTCGGTATCCGTGTTGAGGTGGGTCTTCAACTGCGCCCACACTTCCTCCTTAACTTCCTCTCGCGTACACTCCCGAGCAGGCTTCTCATAGAGAATCCCCTCGCTATTCCAATCCGAGACGATGACCGAGAGGCTTCCATTGATAGCGTCGTCGCCCCGGTCGTCAATGTCATCTTCTTCCCAGAACTGAGGTTGGGAGACGGATGTCAGTGCCCACGGTGCGTCTGAGTGGACCTGATGACCCTCGACGACAGGAACATCATCAGTCAGGTAGAACTGGATGCCGTTCATCCACTCAGTTTCGAGACGGTCAAGACGGGCGAGAGATGGTGCTCCTCGGCGGAGATCGTTGTCCAGCAGCTGCGTCATTACTTCGACCGGCACCGCGACGACATAGTAATCTGCCTGTATCTCTTGCTGGTCGGTATCGGTCCCGACGGTGACGCCCGTTACTCGTCGGCCGTCGGAATGAATCCCGCGAACCGGCGTTTCAGACTGGAGGTCAACCCCGAGGTCCGCGAGGTACTCGGTCCACGGGTCAATCCACACCTCGCTCGTCGGCCCATTCAGTATCTTCTCGGCCGACATGGTAGGATCGAGTTGCCCACGAAGGAGTTGGACGTAGATTTTTCCCATCGTCCGGGCGCTCGCTTTCTGTGGACGCAAAGCGACGAGTGCCTGCGTCGCCTGTGCGAGATGCTTGCGGTACGCATCGGAACGGTCGTCCGCATTGATGAAATCCCACCACGATTGATATTCGTACTCCTCGTTTCGACGGTCCTCACAGGTCGTCATGAACGCGAACAATCGTTCAGTGAAGTGGCGCACTTCCGAAGATGATAGCTCCGGGCCGGCGATTTGTGGTTGCAGCATCTCGATCCACTCTCCGGGAGTACTGGGAGTTTCGGTGCTGGCAACCGTCTCAGGACCGGTAGTGCTCGCAATAAGCGTTGCACTCGTCTCAATCAGGTTGTCGTAAACACCGTTGGCATTTTCCTTGTAAGGAATGCGCTTCATCGTGTCCGTGATATGATGATAGAACCCTGGGAAAAATCGGAAACCGTGCTCTCCAACTAACGGCTTCTGTCCAAGAGGAGCAGAATCCGGTACCTCGATGCTGCGAGCTTTTCCTCCGAAACAGTCTCGTGTCTCATAAACCGTTACGTCGAAGCTACGCTCAGCCAGTTCTTGTGCCGCACTCAATCCCCCGACGCCTCCTCCGAGGACCGCGACTGTTGTTCCGAATGCTGACATTACTATACTCTAGAATAGGCTTCGATACAACTCATTCTTCGGGAGGCGGTAACATGGACAGGGTAATGTTTGCCCATCAACTGTACGCTGACCAGTGACCATACTAGGAGAGGTCAGGAATCAGCGAGCAGCGGTGCCTATTGCAGTTGTGACTGGACCAACGATAGGATTCCGAGGCAACCGACGATCTCGGCTTCAACTCGATCAACGATAGACAAATCCACAAACAGGAAGCGTCTGTTACAGCACTGAATAGAAGACTATCCACAACCACCAAAACTACATTTCCCCTGACAGCACTTGGGATATGAGACCCGACCTTACTAGCCATGAGTTAGTTAAACATCTGTCAAACAAGGAATCTCAGACAGAGGATGTCATTGGGTTGTTGGAACTCATGCAAGAGCCAGCGACCCCGAAAGATATAGCTGAACAGCATCCTGTGGACCAGAAAGCGGTCCACGAGGTCGCCGATCCTCTGGAGCCGTGGGGAGTGGAACGAGTATCAGATCGTGGACACCGCCAAATCACTACCGCTGGCGAGGCAGCTCGGCGGGCACTTGCGACCGCTCTCGAAACCGTTGAAGCAGACAACCTCACGTGGCTGGCTCGCTCAGAAAACCGCAAGCAAATCTTGGACTATTTGCACGATGAGGGGCCTGCTAGCGCTCAGAAGATCTCCACCATGGAAAGTTTTCCAGTGAAAAAAACCATCCGGCAGAATTTTGACGAATTCGAGGAACGAGGATGGGCCAGTTGCGAAGAACAGGCCGAGAGCCGCACTATCGTTGCCAGCCTCAACATGGATGGGGAAAGAGTCGCCAGTACATACGATGACTTACTGATGAAGATGACGCAGGTCATTGACAAAGCTCCCTGTTTGAGAGATTTAGGTTTAGAATGTGCCGATATTCCGCTCAAAGCGCTCGCCGAGGCAGAAATGGAAGAAGCCACGCCGAGATATCCTTTCGATATAGAAAAGCGGGTTCGTAAGTTGTCCGATAGCGATTTTCAGCACTTTCGCGGCTTTCAATCTCACTGGAATGGAGAGAACGCTAAAGCTTATTTGACGGCTGTCAAGGAGGGCAAAGAGTTTGAAGTCATTAGTCGGCCCCTCAGCCTCAAAGAACTTCCAACCAGCCCAGATGAAGTGAAATGCGTTATAGATGGCCTTAGAGCCGAAAACTACCGATGGCTCATGTACACAAGCGACCTCCCGTGTTCGTTGCTGATCCTGGACAGAAACCAAATGATGGTTGGACCCCGAGATCCGAGTACGGCAAACGATACACGAACCGGAGGCATCTTCTCCCAAAATGACGATTTGATAAAGTGGGCGATGGATATGTACGAATCGCACCGCCGGCAATCCAAAGACCCGCTCGAGATATCCACTGGCTTCAGCATCGGCGTTGGTGATCTCATCGAACTCCTTCGGAGCCGGTACTTAACCGAAGACAACGAAGTTTCATCGGGCACGTAGGCGCTCGTATGTCTCTCTACCCCCTAACCCGGATGCTTAACCCTCTCTCCAACCAAATGCAGGAAACCATGACTGGACCATCGGACATGAGCGATTATCAATTTGAGTTTCAATTCGATGAGCTACTAGTCATTCAGCTTGGCACCCACTGTCAGAACTCCGCCTCTCAGCCTCGCATTCGGTGGCACATCGAAAACACAGACATATCGGGTGAGGATGCCACAATCAGAGTCCCGCCGAATCGTTCCGATTCCACCATGCCCTACGGAACTCTCGATGTCGCGGAGCCTCGCCTTGTCTTCGGGCAATCTGAGGACCCTCGACCTGCCATCAAACCGGAGTCACGAATGATCGACACCGAGGAACGGGAAACAATCACCCTTCCAAACCAACTCGCCGCTGACGTCAGAGACAGGTTAGAAGAACTCGGAACGGTCGTCGAAAACAACCAGCTGTGTACTGACCCATCAGTGTTCCCTTCTATTATCCACTCCAACGAGATCTATTACGGTTCGACAGAATGGGAGCAAGCCGGATGGGAGCCAGAGCGCAAGGTTATGTGGTATGCTGATCAAGACAACCAGTTCCCCCGACGAAGCTATCAGATAGAAGACGGCGAGCTAATCTGGCGTGAGTTCGACCTGAAAACTCCGAGCGAAGTGTCAGAGCAGTTGCAGCCCATAACATAGCTTCCTCCATCCTGAGGCCTGACCGAAAGGCGGAGCGTGAAGTGTAGCCTCGAAATGTAAAGCCGCACGAAAGCCACTCAGTGGCTACCCTGTCGCTATATCCTTGCATTCCATACTCCAATCGCGAACCGATCAACAGTGATGCCACGCAACTCGGGTGAAGTACTATGTGAGAAAGCAGAGCCAAACACGGCAGGGCTATTCGTTGGTGTCGTCACTATCGGCGATGAACTCCCCCGGTTCCGCGTCCGGGTCGTGGAGATAGCGCTCGCCAAGATCTGTAATTGCGTAATATGCCCGCGCTTCGTCCAGAAACGGCTGGTGGACGAGTCCGTTGGTCGAAAGGTCTTCACGCAATCGCCGACCGACGTGTTTCTCCGAAGGGGCGGACGCTCCATGCTCAGTACGAAGATTGAGCGCTATCGCCTTCGGCGGCATGGCGACACCTGCCCGGTCAAGCAGACGCAGAATGTAGCCATCTGCTCCCGTCATCCACGGTACCAGCGGCGGCATTAACCTTCGGTACGCCCAGATAGGGCTTTAAGACCCGTGGAGTGCGGAGTTAGATGTATCATTAGCCACAAAATGATCTTATGAGGAACATATTTATTATGCTCGGTCTCAAATCGGGCTATTGTCAGAGGCTATCGGATGCACAAAACCGCACTCAATCGACGCAAGCGCGGTCAACAAGCGTCGCTTGGCGGGTGTAGAATGACGGACGCTCGGCTCAGGGGCGTTCGGAATCCGGTGCAAGCCCGAGCATGTCGCCAACGTGAGGCTCAGTCACGCTTTCGTGCTTGCGGGCGCACCGGGGTCCTCTGGCATAGAATCGTTTCTCAACCCGGCGGATCTACCGGGTTGAAGCACCGTCTGCAACGATTGAATCACCGATTCTATGGCTCAGAGTGGTCACCCCTACGGGGTAGAGCAACCTAAAAGCACCGCGCGCTCACCAAACCAACGGGACCCCGAAACAACCGCGGACCCGCAACCAGCGTGCCGCGACGGCACGCGCGACGGCTGTGAGTGGCGCACTCCCCCGTACAGCGACAGTCTCATTGGAATATACCCACTCTGTGAGCGGTGCTTCAGCAGCGGTGACACCCCCAGTATCGGCGAGCCGGTTGTGATGAGCCGGAATCGCCCCTCAGTTGTTCATCGGCCACGCGACAAAACGGAACAGGCCGAAGCCGACGAAACCCGCACTCGCCGATTCCAAAACGCTACTGAGACGGGCGAACCCGTTGACGCACTAGCTTCTCTCCGCGAGGGCGACGGTGTTGTGTGGCGAACACAGCAGATACCGCTGAGGGTTGTCGGCGTTGGCGAAGTTCATCTTCGCGGTCCTGAAGGGGGTGAATACGTCCTCAAACGAGCCAAAGAGAACGATGGCGCGCACGTCGTCTACCCCGGCTTTGGTGCCATCGGTGATCTCCGCCGCGTCGCATCAGCGGACGACCCGCAGGAGAAGGACTAGCGAGGAGTGCGTTGATGGCGCTCCTTGACGGCCGGACTGACTCCCCGACTGCTCTGGGCTGGCAATTCAGCCCGTGTCAGACATATTCATGTGAAAACCACAAAACAGTAATAAGGCACGCCACGGACATACGCTCAGAGGCAAAAGCAAAGCTAAGGAAAATAAATAAGCCGATGGAGTCGGGGACGCGCCCTACTTCGTCCCCGAACCGCGCCGCAATGCGGTGCCGGGCGACCTCTTCATCCAGATTTGGTCGTACTGGTTCTTTATCGGTCTTCGGTCAAAAGCGTTGTGCTCCCGCGCAGAGGCATCACTGTCTCTCGTTCGGACCACTCGCTCGTGCTCGCGTATCCAGAGCAGAGGCGACTCCAAAGGACGATGGAGTGCCGCGAGTCGTCATTCCCCTCTGCGAGGGGCAAGAGCGCGAGCCAGACGCGCCAGACCGGGGATACGGCGGCCCAACTCGGCCGCCAGCACTCATCAGCGGGCCATCCGATAGATGGCTTCCACTAAGATAGGAAACCCACACCGACGTTCGGACGTACAGCCAGCACGAGACAGCCGCGACCACCAACAGAGCGAGGCGGAGCAGAACGGTCGCGCTTGTGAGGCGCAGTTTTCGCGCGCGCCAACGGCGTGCAGACGCCGAGATTCGCCGCGAAAAGCGGGGGAACGGTGGCGCTCGCGGGAGACCACGATTGTCCGGCGGGTGCGCGAACACCAGCCGGGACCGCAACAGGACGCGCGCGACCATCACGGGGAGGTGGCCTAATGCGTCCCGACGCTTTCGGGCAGGTCGCCGACGTCGACGCCCCCGAGACGACCCAGTGTGCCGTCTGTCGCGGGACGGCCGAGCACCTGTCGAGCGCGTGGCAGGGCGAGGGCATCGCCTACCACAACTATCAGTGCCGGACTGATCACTGTCCAGCAGCCGGCACGCTCATCGAACACGACAGCGGTGAGCGCCAGCGAGCCGGTCCGGTCTTCGGCGACCGTGATCTCGCCGTTCGTCTCGCCACCCGTGGGCACCCCGACACACTCGCTGAGACCGAGGAGGTGCGCGTATGACTCCGAACGAACCCGACCGCCAGTCAGACTGGGAACAGTTCGGAGGTAGTGTCCCCGAACCAGCAACCCGCGTCGTTCACCGCAGCGAACCCCACGACGTCTATATTGGACGCGGCGACGGCGGTGATGCCCATCTCAATAACACCGACATCGGCGAGACGGGCTGGCTCGGCAATCCATACAAGACGAAAGCAAGCGGTGGCGACTATACCCGAGAGCAGTCAATTGCTCTCTATCGCGCCGACGTTCTCAACCGTCTCGATGATGATCCTGCCTTCGGGGCTGCACTGGCCCAGCTGAAAGGCCAGCGTCTCGCCTGCTACTGCCGGCACGCTCACGAGACCGAACCCGCCTGTCATGGCGATGTTCTCGCCGGTGTGATCGACGCGCTCTCCCCAGCCGACACTGATGGAGGTGAGCGACGGTGAGCAACGAACCCGAGGTCTGCTGGACTATCGGCTGCGAAAACGAAGCGGTCGAAGACGGCTACTGTGCGGAGTGCACCGACATATCGCCCGGCATTCTCGATAGCAATGATGGAAATGGAGCACCGGGGGAGGGACACCGGGCTTCCGCTGTATCCGACGAGACAGACGAGCCGCAAAGCGAATCCACCGAATCACCGGATTCTGGCTCACACAACCCTGTGGAAGACGGTTCCAACAGTGGAAACCCCGGCTTCGAGACGAGGGAATCGGGCGTGCAAGCTCGGAAAGCGTTCGCCGACGCGGTTGACTGGTTCCATAGCCAGCTACACCGCGACATTACCGACCTCGGCCTCACCTACGTTGACGACAACGGCGACAAGCAAACTGTCGAGACCCCCCGCGAGTGGTTCCGAGAGGTCCGAGGATGGTCGGGCGCGACTATCGACGAGAAACGACTGGGTTGGGCATCCCCGCACCGCACCGGGCTGCTCGATCACCTCATGCGCGAGGGCTACGACAAAGACGCCATTCTCGGCACCGGTCTGTTCACCGAGGACCTTCGCCCGCTCTGGCAGGGCCGGTTCGTCTTTCCATACTTCGACGCCGACGGCCAGCCCGTCTATGCCATCAGCCGCGCGACCGGCGACGAGGGCGGCGGCGCTGTCGGCTACGACGGCCATCCCGACGATGGCCTCAGCGGGAAGTACGCCAAACCCGCCCATACGAAGCCCTACGCTCACGTCGAGGAACCCATCTTCGGGCTTGGGTCGGTCGAGGACGGTCAGCCCGTGCTCATCACCGAGGGCATCGCCGACGCGATCACCGCCCAGCAAGCCGGGTATGCCTGTATCTCACCGGTTACGACCCGGTTCAAACGCGAGGACCGCGAGGCGCTGCGCGAAGCCCTCGAAGACCACGACGTGCCCCGTGCCTACGTCGTGCAGGACGCCGAACCACCGAGCAGCGACGTTGACGAGGACGGCCGCCTCTCGCTCACGCAAGTCGGTGAGGGCCTTCGCGGCGCGCTCGATACCGCCGCGTATCTCACCAGCCACGAGATCGACGCCCGCGTGGCGGAACTCCCGCGCCCTGGACTCGATAAGGTTGACCTCGATGACTACCTCCGCGAGTGGAGTAGTGATGGGTCGCTCGCGCCGCTGCTCGCGGGCGCGAAACCCGCCCGAGAGCACCCTGCCTACGACCCACAGGACGCGGCTATCGACGCCGCCGAACGCGACCGCGCCGACCCACTCGGTGACGACGACAGTAGAAGCGACGACAGCCACTCAGCGGTGTTCGACCTCGATATTCGTGATGTAACCGACCTCGATGGCGATTATCGCGGTGCCAGCCCGCTTGGCCATCACGGCGACAGCGAGACGTATTTCGTCATCATCGAAAAACGCGACGTCGCTTACGACCACAAATACAAGGCGGCGTACACCCCGCTCACGTACCTGCTCGCCGACGCAGGCGAGCGCTCACCCGACGATCCGAACGGCCGCCTCAATGATAGCGAGGTGTTCGCCGCGTGGCGACACGCCAAACGAGAGGGAACCATCGCAAGCGATGACCCGATCCCTCGGCGCGCGCTCCGGCACGTCGCCGTCGATCACGGACACTGCAAGCGTGACGAGATCGAGGACGGATGGAAGTTCCCGCGTGACGCCTACGACGCCGCGCTCGATACCGTCGAAGATGAATACGGCGTCGAGCCGGGCCGCGACCCTCTCAGTACCGGGTGGGGCCGCACGCCCGACGAGGTTGACCCCCTGACGCTCGATGTAGTGCTCGATCCCGAGACGGCATGGCGGGCCGCGCGGGCGGTCAGTCCCGACGATCTCGATGAACCGCTCGCTCTGGATGCGACGGCCGACGGCGAGCGCTGGCAGTGCCCGCAGTGCGGCGGCGCGGTCGATGTGGTGCGGGCGGTCGCCATCCACCACGGCACCATCGACTGTTGCGAGAAGCCGCTAGGCGGTGACGACGAGTACGACGCGGCCTATCGCCGCGCGCGTACCGAGCATGGTGCGCCGCTCCCCGAGTACGTGAGTGCCGCGACCGCGACCGACAATTGGGCGCTCGTGCAGGGCGCGGTTTCACAGCTGACCCACTGGCATCTCTCGGCGCTCGATTCGACCGTCACCGGCCTTGCTGACGGTAACGACGACGTGATTGCCGAGATCAACCCGACGTGGGAGGAATCCAGCACCGAAAAGCGGATTCTCGCCTTCCGGTCGGGCGCGTTCTACTGTCGAGAGCACGACTGTACCATCGACCCGCTCCGCATCGCCGCGCTCGAACAGGGGATCATCGACGAGTGTGACGACCCGCTCGCAGGCGAGGATTTCACTCAGGCGTACCACGTCGCTCGCGAACAGTACGGTGCGCCGCTTCCCGAGTGGAATACTGGCAATCCCGACCATGTGCCCGTCCTGCCGCCCGCCGACGACCTGCTCGGCGAGTTCACCACCGACCGGGATCGCCTCGATGCAGCCCGTGAGAACGTTGAGAAACTCTACCGCGAGCTAGCGAGCGACCCGCGTTCACCGTCGCTGTTGCGCGCGCTGCCCGCACTCGGCAAGACTACTTCGGTCGTCAAAAACGCCGACGAGTACCCCGCGCTCTATCTCGCGCCGCGGAAAGAGCTTCAGAACGAGGTCGCGGAGAAAGCCCGCAGCTACGGCCACTCGTCAATGCACCTCCCGATTTTCAGCGAGGACCCCCCGAACGAGGCTGCCGTGATCGAAGGCACCGAACACGTCCGCGAGGAGAGCAAAGACCTGCTGCGCGACCCCGAGGAGCTAGTCGAGCGCATCGAAGCCCCCGTGACGGTCGAAGATGAAGACGACGACGGCACAGACGTAGAGGTTGACCGAGCGAGTTGTCCGACCGCCAACGGCGAACACGGCCAAGAGTGGCAGGTGGCCGTCCACGTCGCGCGGGCGCTCGGTCACTCCCCACAGGACGTTCACCAACGGGATACGGCGATCTTCGGCGCGGAACTGCCGTGCCACGCCGACCACGAGTGTGATTACAAGCTCGGGTGGGACCGCGCGACCGACCCCGACAACCCCAAAGACATTCTCATCGGTCACTACGTCCACGGCCACGTTCAGGGCGCGCGCAAGTACGTCGAACGCGAGGACGGCAAGCTATACGCCGACGAGCGCGTCATCGCCATTGACGAGTTCCCCGGCAGTGCGTATGATGATGAGTTCGGCGAGGAGTACCCCGGTCATGCGGCGTGGCTTGCGCGCGCGCTCCGCGACGACGTTGACGACCGGCAGGACCTCTACGAGCGCGATCTCTGGAGCGACCAGTGGGTGCGCGCGTGGCTTCGGGCCAACGCCACCACCGAGATCGACGCGCTCGCCAACGTTGACCAGCGCCTCGCAGCGATGGAGCAGTTGTGTGACGCGCTGGCCGCCATCGCGGAGCTTCAGAGTGCGCTGGACGACGAGCAGACAGCGCTCGCAGACGCCTGTGGACAGGTGCAGACCCTCGGCCCCGACTGGGAGGCGGACGCCATAGCAGACGCACACGACGCTCTCAGAGAGGCCATGAACAGCGCCGACCGGCAGACGCAGAATCGGATCGAGAACGACGTGCTGCCCGCTCTCGCAGCCGCCCAGCGCGCGCTCGTAGACGACGATGGTGATGGTGAGAGCGAGAGTCCTGGACTCGGCGCGACCAGCGCACCCGACCGTCTCGGGGGCGATCTTGCCGAGATGGTTGAGAGAGCCGTCGATGCGTTCCGCGAGGATCACGACAGCGCTGCCGGACTACTCAGTGCGGCACAGACAGCGCTCGCAGGCGGTGAGGACGGCTGCCGAGAACTCGCCGCCCACGCCCGCGATGGCTACGCTCACCCGCTCGCTCACCTGCTGCTGCACGGGATTATCGCCGACGGTGAGAGCGCGACCGAGATTCAGACCAAAGCGTTCGATTTCGACCCCGATAGCGACACTGAGGGAACGAGTCTCAAAAGCGTCCAGCGCGACCGTGAGACGGTGCTTGTTGACCGGAATCATCAGGGCGCAACCGTGCGGAACCCGCCCGCGTTCCGAGAGGGCGACTATCCCAATCCCGTCGTGGGGTTGGATGCGACCGGCCGCGAGCGGTTGTGGCAACTCGCTATCGGCTGCGAGATCGAAGAACGCGACATCCACGACAGCGCTCGCGAGCGCCGCGTGTTCCTGCGGGACGTACTGAATCTTCAGGTCGTCCAGACCAGCCCGCACACGAAGACCTACTCCGGGGACGCCAGCAAGAAGAATCTTGACGGTGACGTTGCACTCACAGAGGAGGTCAGCAAGGAGTTCGCCGCGACACAGTTACGCCGCGACACAGTGACGGCGACGACCAAACCGGGCATCATCACGACGAAGAAGGTCCGCAAGGAGATCGAGAGCCGCATCGAAGACGCCGTTGCCGCAGTGGACCATTACGGCAACATCACCGGGTCGAACGCGCTCGGCGAATTGAATCTCGGCATCGTGCTCGGCTGTCGGCATTTCGGTGATGCAGTGGTCGAGAAATGGGCTGCCTTCGCGGGCGAGAGCATCGGCGAGCACACCGACCACGGCGCGGACCTCGATTACGGCAGCGAGACGGCCAATACATTCCTCAAGCACATGGGCGAGGACCAGACGTTGCAGGCGATTCTCCGCTTCGGCCGGGATAAGGAGGGCGCGGTCGTGTTCGCACACACGTCAGCGCTCGCAGAGAGCCTGCCGGTCGTCAGCGAGGGCGGCGTCATCAAAGCGTTCTCGAAATCCAAGAAGGAGGTCGCACACGCCGCCAAGCAGTTCCGCGGCCACAAGTTCACCGGGACCAACGTGTTCGACCGCGAGGACGTGACCTGTTCGCGACGGTCGGTGCAGCGAGCGCTGAATGAACTCGCCGACGCGGGCTATCTCGCCAAACAGGAGACGAAAAACGGGGTAGCCAACGAGTTCCGAGCAAGCGGGCAGGAGCCGGGTGTCGGCGAGGCCGAGTTGCCCGAGCTTGATGAACCGTTTGCGCCGGGTGACGGCCCAAAGAGCGGGTCTAACGGGCGTGGAGGGTCACCGGAGCACCCGGACGGTTCACCCTCTAGCGTATCTAGTACGGGATTTGTCTGGGTGGTTGGGGGTGAAACGGACGCCGAGAGCACCCAGCGCAGTACGCGGGCAACGCTCCCGGCCCCAACCGGAACCGACACGGCCGAATCCACCGCTCCACCGGGCTAAGTCGGGCTAACTGCCGACGTTTTCGCTCGGTGCCGATAGCGACGGCTTCGCTATTAGGAATTGTCGGAATAATCCATAGTTTTGCGCGAGTCTTTCCCAGTAGTTGGGAAATACAGTATGCGAGATATAGAGCGCGTATCTCGTAGAGGATACTCGTACTTCCGCGCCCTCTCGTCCGCTCACGCCATCCACTCATCGGAAAGGATCGAGTACATTTCTCTGACGACGTGTTCGCCGTTGTAAAACACATCGTCTAGCTTGGGCCCTCGTGGATGAATCCGGGCTTTTCCACGACTCGTTGGCGAACCGAATTATTATATTGTTCAATTCCTCTCTATACGCATGGTTGACCCCAATTCGCTTAATGAGGAAGACATACGCGAATTACAGAACGATCCCCTATTCTCCGAAATAATGACGAAGATAATGAAGGAAAGGTGGTCGGATCAACACTTGAGGTCGTTGGATACGATGACCCTATATTTGACGGTCAAGTCACTCATGATGAGTAGTGCAGTTGCCGATCCAGAGCGGGATATGTATTTAGACCGCGACAGGTGCTCAGAAATATACCAAAAGGTCAAAGAAGACTTCGAAAATGAGGAAGTTTCCGATGACCTCATAGAGACATACAAGAAGAATTTGAGGCCCTTGAAGGACCAAGCTGAGAAATGGAAAACAGATCTGCGAAAAGAGATATTTGGAAAAAAGTACGAAGAAATCGAAGAGCTTCGTGTATCTGATAGAAAAGACAAGGAGGAGGCGATCAACCGTATCGAAGAGGATCACCAACATTCGAGAAACGAAGAACTTTGGGACGAAATCGATGAGATAGAGTCAAAAATTTCTCACATAAGCCAATTCCCTTACTCTGTCGAACAGATAAAAGAAGATCCACCAACAGCAAACGGTGATCCAAATCACTTCCTCAAACATTGTGCTGTGAGAATCTATAAACCAAACTTATACAGTCAATTATATGTCCATGAAGCTGAATATGAGGACTATCCGCTGAAATGGGTTCCAGCTCCGGTTTGTGAAGATCGGCTGGCTTATGGGGCTTTTAAGCAGGGCGAGATGCCTGAGGCAGTCATCACAGGAAGAGTCAATTCAGAAGGGTATTTGGATGAGCTTCTTTCCGATGTTGAGATAGTACCGCCTTTTCGACAGAGAACAGATCTAATAGAGGAAGTAGTCGCCAACTATCGTGATGAACGATACGCATCTGTAATAAATCTCATACTGCCGCAGATTGAGTTCCTGATGTGGAAATATGCTGCTCACCTTGACAGCAATAGAAACGTCGATATTTTGATTGATGCGGATTATACTGATCCTTGGGAGCTGAATATTCGCGAGGAGGACGACATGAAATTGGTGAATATTGACGGCGATCCACTTGAGGAGTATCCTATTCGAGATCTAGTACAACAAACTGCGCTCAGAGAGCATCTCAATCCAGATATAGTTCAATATTTTGTCAACGAATTGTTTGAAGAGCGAAACCCGATTCTACACGGGAATCTGTCTGATTACCATACTGAGCTAGAAGCAGCGAAAAAGATATTATTCTTTGAACATATCCTTTCCCAGTTAATCGATTCTATTGGGGACCATTATACTGAAAGAGCCAAAGAGATGGACGAGTTCGATGAGATAGACGTACCAATGGAATACATGACGGCAGATGAGTGAATATTGAGGGTATCCTAATAGCTCCAGAAAGATCAGAGGGCGAGATAGCGACAGAGACTATGTGCAAGATGCTCTCCATCTCGCACACTGATTTCACTGAGTTAGGGACCCATTACGTTGGAAAGTACGAACAGTTCTGCGAATCATTATAGTCGGTCAATCTGGTTTGCGGTATTCAGCTGAAGCACTGCAATCTGAGTTGTGTGCCCCCACACCACCGTTTCCGCTGTTCTCGACACACCTCATACCGAGTGAAAATCGCGCCGCTGACTGGTGATTTCATCCGACGAATGCCCGTTTACTCGTCCGAATCAGAAAGTTGAGTCCGAGTGAGAGCGAACAGTAGGGTATGCCAACGGGTGAAACGAGCCTGCTCATGCGCTGCGTCCAGTGTGGCGAGTTGTACCCGGGATCGCCCACTAACGACGGTGAGCTTATCCCGGATGGCGCGGCGAGCGGTGGGCGATGTCATCAGTGCGGTGGCGACGAGTTTGAGCAGGTGACGCTTCCATCTGAGTGATTATTAGCGCTTGTTTCGGGGGATTCCGACACACCGAATTTCACGTGTAGAATGTTAAGAAACGGCGCTCATCCCATAGATTTATGCCCATAGCTTTCCATATATGGATCGTTGTATGGATTCCACTATGCGCGCGGCAGCGTTCCTCGACAAAGGGGGCGTCGGAAAGACCACCACCGTCGCCCACGTCGGAGTTGCGCTCGCTGATGAGGGGTATCGGGTATGCTTGCTCGACCTCGCTGGCAAGCAGGGTGATCTCACCAAACACTTCGGCCTCTGGCAGCAGGCCAAAGAGAGCGACGACTGGCCGAACATCACGACCGTCTTCCAAGACGAGTGGGACACGATAGCCGAGCAATTGCCGGATGCGATGGACCAACTCGTTATGCCGACTGGGGAAGGTCCCGACCTGATTCCGGCCCACGAAGGTCTCGATGGTCTCGAAAGCCTGCTCGGGAGCATCGACGATCCGAGTGAGCGCTACGCTCGGCTGGATCACTTTCTGACGGAGTACCTTGACGAGCGCTACGACGTGCTCTTACTCGACCTTCCGGGGAGTACGTCGAATATCGCGTACAACGGATTGTGGGCCGCCCGGCACGTCATCACACCTGTCCGCGCGGGGCCGTTCGAGCAGGAACAGATGGCTCAGTTGGAAGCCGATCTTGACGAGATACGTGCCGGGCAAGAGATCGACATCACTCTCGCGCTGGTGCTCATCAACGAGTACGACGAGCGCCAGACGATTGATCGCGAGCTATTCGAGCAGTTGAATGACGACTACGGCGAGGTGCTGGCACCGGAACAGATACCGAGTTCGCAGGACATTACGAACGCCCAGCAGAACGGCCAGACGGTATTCCAGCTAGAACAACCGTCGCAGACCGCACAGCGCGCGCTCGCAGCCTATCGGGAGAATGCCCGGACACTCATCGGCCGCGCGCCCGCGCTGGCAGAGGCCGAGACCGAACCGGAGGCAGGTCAACCATGAGTGAGGACAGCAGCGACGTTGATCTTGAATCGCTCCGCGAACAGACCGAAACTGGGAATCGGCTACAAGAAGACGCCGTGAACGCCGACGATGAGGAGGTCGATGCGTTCAGGCAGACACTCATCGCAGCGCTCGCGGAGCGTCAGGAGGCAGGCAGCCAGCGCACAGTCTCGTTCTGGGACGGCGAACTCGCGGGGCTGCTTGATGCACTCGAATCTGACCCCGAGCGGTTGCGCGCAGTCGGTGTCGCGCTCCAAGAAGCACTCGGCCGCGACCCCGACCCGGAGGCGATTGACCGCAGTGAGGTGGCTCAACTCGCCGCGCGCCTTGGGTTCCAAGAAGCCGACCCGGAATTAGTTGAATCGTGGCGTGAAGCGGTTGGAGACGCGGCACGGCAACTTTAGGAATCCATATATGGATACAAATATGGAAAACAGTATGGACCGCGATATGGGAACCGATACGAGCTGTGACGAGTGCAGATCGGAGCGCCGGAGGTGGGTAGCGTGAGCGAAGCATCCGATACGACGGTCACGCTCGGAGACGTGACGTTCGACCCGGTGGCGACCAACGACTTTCGCCTCTCGGTAGAAGGAACGTCGAATACGGGCAAGAGTAACACCGTCGCGGCGATTCTCGAAGACCTCGGCGACGTACAACTGCCGACGCTCATCATCGAACGGTTGGGGGCACTCTCGACGGTCCGGCACGCCGACGACCGCCTCATCGTGGTCGGCGCACGCGAGGCCGAAGGCATCGACCTCGCGGTGTCGCTCGATGACCTCGACCGGGTGGGCGAGTGGGTGCTTGACCGTGGGATGAAGCTCTTGGTGGATGTTTCGACGTATGCCGAGCCAACCGCCGAGGAGAGTCGGCTGCATCTGGCCGCCGCGCGCGCTATTCGGAGCTTGAACGAACGCGCTCATGAGAAATACCGTGCGGGCGACCGTACCGCGTCGCTGGTGGTCTGTGACGAGGCCCACTACATCGCGCCGAAGGATTCCGCGCCCGAACCATCGAACAAGGGCGATTACGTCACCCGCGCTCGCGGCGAGCTTATTCGGACGTGTACCGAGGGCGGCAACCTCGGTATCAGTACCATCGTCGCCTACCAGCGGCGGGCGTTCCTGCATAATGGCGTCATCCAACTCTGTCAGGATTGGATTGTTCACGGATTGGAGGCCGACGACGCCCAGCGTGTCGCTCGCGCGCTGAATGTTAACCGCGAGACCATCGAAGGGCTGGGTACCGGCGAAATCATCGCACGCGGGCGCACCATCACGGACGGCGAACTCGTCGGCCCGACGCAGGTACGCAAACGCCACTCGCCGGACCCGCGCGAGGAAACGTTCGAGCTACCGGAGCCGTCCGACGACCTCGCGGCGGTCCTCGACGACATCCAATCGGAAGTCGAGGCCGAGGCCGAGCAGCGAACGGAACGCGAGCGCGAAATCGAGCGCTTAGAAGACGAACGGGATTCGCTCGCAGACCGGGTGGAAGACCTCGAAGAACAGTTGACCGACCGCGAGCGGTTGACCCGCGCGCTCGAAAACCTCCGCGAGCCGGACTCCGATTCGGCGAGTGGGACCGACCAAGACGTCGAGCAGGCCGCAGCGAATCAGGAACTCGTGACCGAGGTCGAGCAGTTGCGCGACGAACGCGAGGCACTTCAGCGGCAGGTCGAACGCGCGGAGGCCGAGGCTGAGCGCGCCAACGAGCGCCGGACTGACGCCGATGACCGTATCGAACAACTGGAGGCCGAACGCGAGGCGATTGCGGACATTCAGGAGGCGCGCGCGGACCTCGTGGAGACGGCCGCGACGGTCCTGCAACGGTTCGGTCCCGGCGAGTTCGAGGCCGTGCCTGCCGATATGGACGGCCAGAGCGATGCCCTCGCGTCCGCGCGAGCCGAGAACGAGAGGTTGCGCGAGCAGGTTGATGACTTGGAAGCCGACCGCGATGCGGCGCAGTCCGCGAGCGGCGAGTCGGAGAGCGTCACGAGCACACGGATGCGACCAAGACTGGCACAGAAACGCTCGAAGCGGCGTCGCTGGCGGATGCGGACCTCACGACGCTGTTGCAGCACGAGGCGATTCAGACGGCGATCCAGACGGCCACAGACCGAGGGACGGCTGCCGAACAGCATTACGGTCGGGTGCTCTCGGTACTCGCTAGCGCTGGTATTGGCCAGTATCGGTCGGCGACGGACGTGGCGACCCTGCTGGATGTGTCGGATTCGACCGTTCGAGAAATCTTGAAAAGGCTGCACACGGCGAACGTCGTCACGCGCGAGACACAGGGACGCGGTCATGCTTACGCGCTGGACCGTGACCTACTCGAACAGCGCATCGACGTGGCCGAACAACAGGCGGCGATTGTTGGCGGTCCACAGGAGGGCAGTGGCCGATGAGCGGTGGTGTATCGATGCAGGAGTTGGACCCGAGACCCCCGTTGTGGATGCGAAAAGCGATTCTCGGAATGGGAGTGTTCACCATCGGATATGCTGGTTTCATCATTGGTGACGGAATCGCTCTGCCGCTCGCAGCGGGAGCAACACTCTGCGAGCGCCTCGCATTTCTGATGCCGGTTTTCATGGGGCTGATAGGAATGATGCTGATTGTGATGGGAACCGAGCTACGGGAGGTCGCAGACCCATGAGCACCCCCGACACCGACCTCGTATGGCACGTCGAACCGGCTGACTCGTGGCCTGCCGGCGACCTGCTCGGCGATGACCCGGCGAAGCTCGTGCCCGCGTTCGACCCTGCCGACTTGACCGCCACGGAGCGAGACATCCGCGAGAACCTTCGAGAGATGGGCGGTGTCGGCGACGGAATTCTCTGCTATGGTGGCCTCGCGCAGTTTGCGCCCGGCGAGGACGTGGATGTGTTCGCCGTCCACGAGGCGTTGGTTGCGGACCTCCGCGAAGACGACGGCCCATTTGGCGAGATCGCCGACGTGATCGCCGGCGAGGGGACCCAACGATGAGCGACCAGCAGCGTCCCATCTGCGGCGCACGCGAACATCCCGACGGGTCGATACTCGTGCCCTACGCGCTCGCAGGCCCGGACGAAAGCGACCTCTGCGAGAATCCCGCGCGCTATCGCGTCGGTACCGCCGAAATGTATGTCGAAGAGCGCCCGACGAACGACTCAGAAACGCTCGCATTGGAGACCGAGGAGCGCGAGCGCACTCAAAACGCCCTGCTCTGCTGTGGAGTCCACAAGGAGCGTGCGAAAAAACGATGGCGACACCGCGAGCAAGCGCCTAATGCCGAATACCCTCTTATCACGGAGTTAGACAAATGACCAACGAAACACCCCGTTCAGAACCGCCAGCGGCAATCACCGAGATGCACGACCAAGACTGGCTCATCGTCATCGAAGCACTCGCTGCGTGGGGCGGCAACCCGAACACGCTCGATAGTAGCGAGCCGCGGAAAGCGCGTGCGTGGGACCTCATGAGCACGATTACGAGCGAGCGCGGCTTCCCCGAGGGCAACCTGTTGAAGCAGGTCGATGATGCATGGGCCGCGCAGGAGGAGCGAGACCGATGACTGACGACACCGATACCGAATTGCTCGCCGCAGTAAGCATTCCCGACACGGCGACGCTCGTTGGCATCTATGCGGACGGCGCGCGCGTCGTTGCTGGTCGGGACGAAATCCACTGTTCGGAGCACGGACGTGGCGAGTGCGACCACGCCGAGAAGTTCGACGGCGGCGTGAGAGTGCTGACTGTGGACGACATCGCCGACGAGGTAGCTCAATCCCGCGCAGTCCAAGAACAGGTGCTTGACCGCGTGGATGGTCTCGACGACACCGACTTCCGCACACGAGAGGACAGGGACCGATGAACGTCTCCGGTAGAGTGAAACGCTCCGACGGCAATGGGAGCGAGGCTGCCCTGACTTCACTGAATCGTGGCGCGAAGCGGTTGAAGACGCAGCTAAGCAGCTATAGGCTTCCATATATGGAATATTATATGCGTCACAATATGGAAAGGTGTATGGAACGCCATATGGGTGGGTGTGGAGTGTGATTGTCAAATAGGCAATGAATGTGTTCAAGCACCTAATTCTGAATCAGGCCAAACGGCAGATTTCATCTGTTATCGATGTATTTTACTGATGGAATGGGTATTTCTGAGATGTGTATGATTTGACTGGCTTCCAGCGCGACCTGCTATACGTTGCTGTCGGCAAGGACGAACCGAAGGGGCTCGCACTCAAAGAGGAACTCGAACAATACTACGAGAGTCAAATCCACCATGGACGGCTCTACCCGAATCTCGATGAACTGGTCGAGAAGGGATTGATTGAAAAGGGCCAGCTCGACAAACGAACGAATTCCTATGAAGTTACCCAGCGTGGCCACCGCGAGATCGAGGCTCGTCGTGAATGGGAAGACCAGTACGTCTCGCCGGAGGCCTGATAGCCCATGTGTAGTGTTTCAATTCCTCGGCCGTGCGCTTTTGGAAGCAACTCCTCGGGAGTAATAGTGATCAGCGACGGCGGTGACGTCTAATGGTCGAAATCCCTGACCGATTGGCATGTCTGTTCACTGGTTCAGTCACCGAGGCGGATGACACCTACAGCATCGAAGTGCCAGAGGATGAACTCGACATGGGGGCGATTACGGCCGGAGAAACCTATCGAGTCGTAATCCTTGACGACTTCGTGCCTGCCGACAGCGTCGATCAGCAGGAAGATTCATTGACGAATTCGGCAGCTTCAGCGACTTCGAAGCCACCAGTGTCTCAGGGAGCGATCCGCGAGGTGACCATCGAGTCGCTGGGCGATCAGGGTGATGGGATAGCGAAAACCGATCGTGGATACGTGCTGATCGTTCCGGGAGCGCGTCCCGGCGACGAAGTGACCGTCGAGATCACTGAAGTCCGCGAGAACGTCGCGTTCGCAGAGGTTCGATCAGGCCGAGATCAGGGCGAGACATCTGAAGGTCAGTAACTCTCCTTCAGCCGAAGAGGGCAGTATTTGTCGAGAGAAACCGCCAGACGTAGGTACATTTATCACTCTGTCTGTACTGTATTCGCTTGGAACACCTCATGGCCAGCACGTCAGACGATCCCGAAACTTCGCACTGCGTGAGGAGACCGGCGAGGAAACAAGCGTTTTCTCCGGGCAGATACCACGACAGGCGGCACTCAAAGCCGCTCGGCGACTCGACCCAGCCGACAGCGAAGCCCAAGCGAGCCGAGAGAGCTTTCGTTTGCGAGAGAAGGGAACGAAGAAACTCCACATCTACGAGGGATGGGCGTGGCGCGAGCAAGCACCAGAGGACAAACCCGACTGGATGGCTGAGACGATTACCAAAGCGAACGTCTCGAAAGACGGCATCGAACATCTCGACGAGTTGTAGTTCGAGGGCCTGATACAGATTCATATACAGCCAGTTGAAACAGCGTGTATGGATGAAGAGCGGCGAGTACCGCCGTTCGCCGAAGACACACTCGCGTTGGTGACCGACGCGGCCGGCGAGACCGGCGAAATCCTCCCGCGAGACGAGGCTATTGACGTGATCACCGATGTCGATCGCTTCACCGAGGTGGACGCTGAAGACGCGCTCGCCCGGCTCGAAAGCCGCGGATATATCTACTTCGTCGACGAGCAGGTCCGTATCACGCCTACTGACGAGTGAGCGGCCCACTGAGAATCCGTTCTTCTCGGACGGCAGGCCGCTCTCAACGCCGGATTACCTCGCAATCCGGTGTGTCCCCCACGATTCTTTAGACATCGGCTCTCTGAACGAGTGTATGGCGATTCCGTTCGGTGCGACGTGGGGGACGCTGATCGAGCGGTGTGAGGAACTGCCCGCCGACGCGACGCTGATCACGCCGCTGGCTTCGAAGCGATTCCGGATCACCGACGTCCAGGACCCGCGCATTATTATCGAAGACGTCGATTCGGGCGATTCACAGCCACTGCAACGCGAGCAGTTCGAAGCGCTCACCGAGCACACACGCGAGGCCGTCGATAGTTTCGAGCTCTCCCGACTGCCACCGAAAGCCGAACCGTACGCGGCGGTGCTTGCACTCCACCCACGCTACGTGCTCGACGAGCGAGAGAGCACGCTGACCGAACTCGACGAGGCCGACGAGAGCGCCGTGCTGGACGATGCACCGCACTTGTCTATAAGTAGGGACGCGGGCGACGAGCAGGACAGCCAGCGCGAGGAGCCGGAGATCGACGTCTATTCGGATATGCTATTGCTGATCGACGCGCTCGAACGCGAGGATATGACCGCTCTCGAAAGCGTCGAAACGCCCGTGTTGGTGAACCTCTATACGCTGCTGTCGGACGTCCAGCGCAATGCCAACGATCTCCGCAAGGACGTGACGGAGGTTCTCTTAGAGCGTGTCGGGCACGACCGCCCACTACACGGTCAGTATGGGTCGGTCCAGCGAACGACGCGGCGGAACCGCTCGCTCAAAGACGACGAGGAAGTGCTCGACGTGTTCGAAGATATGGGTATCGACCGCGAGCAACTGCTCGGTATCGACCGGAGCAAGGTCGAGGAAGCGCTGGATGTCGTCCCAGTGTCCGAGTCGGACGTGTACGACGTGAGCGAAAGCGAGTACGTACGCAAAGCCGAGGTGGACGAAGAGCGCAAGGAGACGCGCTTGCAGGGGCTGAAAGACCGACTGGCAGTCAGCGACGATCCCGAAGCGGATGTCCTGCGTCAGGAAGTCGAGCGGCTGGAACAGGAAATCGAGGAGCTAACCGAATTCTCGCCAGCGAGTTCGTTCGAGACACAGCCAGAGCAAGGCTGAGACGAGAGCACGGATCTCCCATTCTGACGATTGGTTCAGCGGCGAGATCGATGGCTCTAATCAGGATTCGCTGCGGATGAGTGTCGTGAGCCACGAGAGATCGAGGTCGAAGCGCGCTTCGAACTGCTCGACCAGCAGGAGGTCCGTGTCGGTGAAGCTCCGGGTCAGGACCATCGAGACGAACTGGGCGGCGTACAACAGCACACCGATGCCGGCGATTGCGAGCAGCCCGAGCGTCCGCTGGGAGGTCAGCGCGAGGACACCGACGCTGACGAACGTCGTCGGGACGAGCGGCTTGAACGCAGCCGCCGAGAACGGGTAGCTCCCGACCGCCCGGTAGATGACGACCACTTCGACCGTGTTGTAGACGAAATAGCCGACGACGGTCCCGAACGCCGCGCCGACGATGCCGAAGCGAGGGATGAGCGCCGCGTTCAGCGCGACGTCCACGACGACGCCCGCAATCGCCGAGTAGAACTCGACCCGTGGGCGGTCGATTGCCTTGACCATATCGCCGTCCAGTCCGACGAGCACACGATAGAACAGCCCCGCCATCAGAACGGAGAGCGCGGGGGCCGCCGGGAGGTACGCCGTCCCGAAGAACAGACGAATGACGTCCGGCGAGAACAGCGTGAACAGGAGGACCGCGGGGAACGTCAGCGAGACGATCCACTTCGTCGTCACCGTATAGAGAGCGTCGAGACCGGCGAAATCGCCCTGCGAGTAGTGTTTCGTGGCGAGCGGAAAGAAGAGAAACGCGAACGACCCCGAAAAGAAGAAGATTACCTGTTTCAGCGGCTGAATCGAGCGGTAGTAACCGACCGACGCCGAATCGAGGAAGTAACCCAGCATCACGATGTCGACGTTCGCAAGCATGATGTGCAATGAAGCTCCGGCGGCCAGCGGCCACGAGAACGACCAGAGTTCACGGACCGTATCGCGGTTCGGCAGCCGAGCGACGAGCGATCCGACGTCGATGTGCCGACGGACGGCGTAGAGCGCCAGCAGCGCACCCGCGACCGAAAAGGAGAGCCAGTAGCCGATGGCTCCGACAATCGGCCGACCGGCGGCGATGAGTCCCGCAACGAGCGCCAATCCGAGCACGCGGGGACCGATGCGCTGGGCCAGTGTCGCGGCGGTGGTGCGCTCCTCGGCACGGAGGACGCCCACGCTCACCTTCGCTATCGGAAACGCGAGGAGATAGGGGACGAACGCGACGAGCAGCGGCGCAACCGCGGGGTCGTTCATGAGCGCTGCGATTTCGAAACGTCCGAGATAGATGGCGGCGGCCGCAATGGCGGCCCCGGCGAACGAAATCGCGTAGCCACCCTGGAGCACGTCCACTCCATCGTGTGCCGACTCCTTTTCGGAAAGAAAGCGAGTCACGCCGTTCGGAATCCCGAGAATCGCCAGTGAACTGACCGCACTAACGATTCCGTACGCGAGACCGAGTCGACCGTAGACCGCGGGAGCCAGCGCCCGTGGAATGAGAATCTCGGCGAGAATCCCGAGAACGTTCGCCACGACAGTCCCAGCGAGCACGATACCCGCACTCTTGACAAGCCCGCCGAGACTATCGGCTATCGAACTCACGTGAACAGGGTAACTCGGATGCCAATAGAAGATTTCGTTACGATCATTCAACGAGGCGTGAGAAAACAATTCTCAGTAGTTCACAAAACGGGTTAGGTGAGTGGGCTGCTCGGTTGGTTGATGGATCCAGACCAAGCAGCCAACGAACTCACAGAAGAGCAGGTGCTTAACTTTCTCGTCAACACCCTCGACGAGGAGATCGATATCGGCCTCGGCGAAAACGCCGATATCGACTCCGAAGACATCTGGGACGTCCTCGTCGGCGCAACAGCCGACGAGGACTCGGTCAGTCACCTCTGCGAGATTTCAGAGGAC
>NZ_JBNTJU010000031.1:0-24925 GCF_051195015.1 Halococcus sp. AFM35 | reverse complement strand
AAGCGTGCCATCTCGCCGATTTCGACCGAGAGCGCGGACGACTTCCGCGCTCTCGTTGAGGGGACGTTCCTCGAACTGACGCATCGTCTGAGCTTCGCTGTCGACTGGATTGACCGATTTCTGGAAGTCAATAGCTTACGCTAGCCCCTAGCTCCGCGGCGGGTCATCCTGATCGTCTGCGAGACGGTGCGTCCAGTCCCAGACAGCTCCATGCGAGCGGTCAACGTCGAGGAGATCGAGAAGCGCCACGGTTTCTCGGAGTGAGAGCCCCGTAGAATGGAGCCGGACGGCGAACGCCCTGACGGGCGTCGCCGTCCGCTCTCGGTCCCAACAGTCACTATCTGTCGCCCCTAACGTATCATCGAGCAGGTCGCTGAGTGGCATGAATCACCAACTCTTCGGCCTGCTCACTCTTAACTAGACAGCGCCATGTCGGGGTTGTCCAAAGAACCCCGACACGATAATGCGCATCGAACGTACCGCCAACCGCCAGTTCAAGAAGTGTTGGCTCACCTCTGACGAGTACCAAGCCCTCCGCCGGACGACCACCGCCTATCGCAACGAGCTGATCGTCCGCCTCGGCGGTGAGGTCGGCCTGCGCTCGTACAAATGGGAGGAAATTATCCCCACATCAGACTCGGAGAATATTGCTTCTAATAGAGCTAATCCTAATTTCCCAATTTTAGGCATAGACCGCTCACAAATGGTATAATAGCCGAATATTCATGCATTTGGTTGTCCTTGTTTGACCTACTATTGACCGGGAAACATTCCCTTATTGTCGCCAAAGGCTGACATCTATCGATGGCAGATACAACCAAGACATCCACCGACCATCACGGATCGGGAGTTAGTGATTCACCTGCGGAGAAGTCCGAGAGTGCGATTGGTGCTCTCGCTTGCGAGATCGACGCGCGCGAATTCATCGACCGCGCACGGGTAAGCCGGCGCACGGTGGGGCGCGTCGGTGTTGCAATGGCTATCTATGCCATCATACTTGCTGGTATCGTCTTTTTCGTTGTCCCGCGGTACTCGGGAACGGCCGTCAACACTAGCGCGACGTTCCTTCCAACGATTGTAATCGCGGCGTTTCTTTTCGAGACGTTCGACTCCGCGTCGGGGATGGGTTTCGGCGCAACCCTCGGTGCGTTGCTGTTCGTACTCGGGTACCCCGCTGCTGCGGTCGTTCCCACGCTACTGTTTTCGGAAGCAGCAACGGGACTCGTCGGTGGGTTGTTCCACAACGAGTTCGAGAACGTGGAGTTCGGGTACGGCGATGAATCGGCCACCAAAGCGACACGAGTATTAGGTCTCGTGGTGGCCATCGGCGTCGGGGCGACAATTGTCTCAGTCGTGCTTGCTTACCTCGCCATCGAGGTTTCGGGCCCGCTCGTGCAGGCATATATCGGGATCATCATCGTGTTCATCGCGGGCCTGACGCTCTTTCAGAACGTCGCTGACTTCTCGGGGACGTACAGTCAGCGTCAACTCATCGGGTTTGCGGCGCTCGCTGGCCTCAACAAGGGCATTACTGGCAGCGGGTTCGGACCCGTCATCACGCTCGGCCAGATTCTTTCAGGAATCTATGAGAAGAGCGCCACGGCGATCACCTCGATGTCCGAAGGCATCGTCTCATTAGCGGGCATCATTACCTTCCTGACAATCACGGTTGCCGGCGTCGGTCTTGACCTCACGCTGTTGCCATCGGTGTTCGCTGGTGGGTTCCTCGCTGCCATATTTGCACCCTACACGGTGCGGGTGATGCCAAACCGAATTCTTCAGTACATCGTCCCAGGATACGCGTTGATACTTGCGGCCACGCTGTTTGCCGAGATACTCTAAGCGACTGAACTGGGCGGGCACCTCTCACGCAACTTCCGGCGATTGCGTGCCGAGACCCCGCTGATCCGTCCGAAATCGGCACCTCACCCGTCGATTCAGCGGTCGGTTTGGTTGAAGGCGTCAGTAGCGTCTTCGGCGATTTCGCCGGCGCTGATGTGCGAGTAGGCGTTCATGGTGGTTTCGGGACTCTTGTGGCGGAGGAGTCGCTGAGCTTGCTCCCAGCCTACCTCACGAACGAGCGTATCGCCAGCGCCGCGGCGGCCACCGTGGAGTTCGAGGTACTCTCCGCTCTCTGTGTCGATTTCCGGTACGTCAGCGTTCACCGAGAGCGCTCGCATGAGCCGTCGTGCGCCGTCAGTCGTGATCGCTGGCGGAACGAAGCCATGCTCTCTGAGAACGTTGAGAGCTGCCTGTTCATCCAGTCTCATGTCGATTTCCTCTGACGAGAGTCCGTCTTCACGAAGCCCTTCGCGCACGACTGTCGAGAGCGTAGGCGCGTGCAGCGTTGGGAAGACCGGCCAGTGTTCGTTCGGTGGTTCCATCGTCGAGTGGTAGCGTTCGAGCGCGGAGAGCGCTTGGCGAGGGAGACCGACGGTTTCGTAGGCTTGGTCACCCTTGCCGAGGACGGTCATCGTGGTGTTTTCGAGATCGAGGTCGCTCCAGCGGACTCCTTCACGTCGGTCATCGTTGGGATCGCGAACGATCTCACCACCACGAACACCAGCGTAGGCGATAGTAGCGACGAACGCCCGGTCGCGGGTTTCTTTGATTGCGTCGTGAGCTTGTTCGTCGACGGCGTCGTGAGCGCGCTGTTCGACGTAGCGCATGATGACCTGTCGCTGTTCGGAGCTCCAGAGCTGCTGGTGGTGTTCGTCGCGTTCGTCGTCGTTGGGAAGTGCTTCTTCGGCACGGTCCGTTGCGGCGGGGTTTTCGGTTGCGTACTCTCGGCTGGCACACCATGCGAGGTAGGCCCGGACGTAGTCGTAGTACTTGCGCGCACTCGTCGCGGCGATACCCTCGTCGCCAGTCGTTCGCCGATTGAGCGTGAGCGCATAGGCTTCGAGGTCGGCGACGTCGAGCGCGTCGAAGGTCTCGATATCGCGTTTTTCGGCCCAGTCGAGAAACTCGGTGAGAACGCGCTCGGCATTCCGCCGGTAGTTGCCGGTCTCGTTGGCTTTGGATTTGGCGAGGAGATAGTCGTCGAGTGCGCTGTCGAGGCGTGTTTCTCCGGGGTTCGTGCCGTCAGAAGGGTCGTTCTGCGTGGAGGGCATGTTTCGTGCTTCACTGACAGCGGGCGGATGGATAAATCTACTCGTGATTCACGGACTAATCACGAGTGAATGTGTATTGGTTCAATTCTGCCGTTCTTCGGCATTTCAGCTGCTCAGAAGCTAGAAATAGCATTCATACACTCTATGATGGTTTATCGAAGAATCGGACTGTCGCTGCCAGAGGTTCGGAGGATGGATTGCTACAAACCACCTGTTTGCTAACAAGTTCATTCTTCAGGAAATGGTGAGTCGGGCAGCGAAACGGAAATTCGTCGGATCACGGCTGCTTGACGACATCTGGAGGATGGATCAACGATTTCTGGGTGGCCGAAAAACGGTCGTTTCTCTCCAGTCTGGAGAAAAGGTGATTAGCTTTAAGACAGCAGCGGGGGTGGTGAGAAGTAAGAGCGAAATGACCCGGACAACCGCCCTCTACTGTCGCGTCTCAACCAGTGAGCAGAGCCTCTCGCGCCAACGCCAGCTCACCAGCGAGTATGCTACTGACCAGCTCGATATCGAACCCGCCGCTATCGAAGTGTATCTCGACAAGCAAACCGGCACCGATACCGACCGTGACGGTTACCGCGACCTTATGGAAGCCGTCGAGAGCGGCGCTGTCGACCGGGTGATCACCTCAGAAGTCTCGCGCATCTCTCGGTCCGTCCGAGACTTCTCCGCGACTGTCGAGCGCATCGTCGACGAGTGTGGTGCCGCACTCCATGTCCTCGATATGGGCATCGATCTCGATCCCGACGAGCACGATCCTTATACCCGCGCGTTCCTCCAAGTGGCGGCGACGTTCGCCGAACTCGAAGCCGAGATCAAACGCCAGAACACCCGCGAGGGTATCGCCGCCCGTCGCGAGCTTGGCAAGTGGCACGGTCGGCCGCCGTTCGGCTTCGACGTCGGTTCCGAAGGCTACCTCGTCCCCAACGACGACTTCGAGACCGCTCTAGTGGTCCTTGACGAACTCGATAAGGGCGCGAGCAAACGTGAACTCGCCCGCTCGACCGGTGTCTCGCGTCCCACGATACGGGCAATCAGTGAGAATCGCGAGCGCTACACCGCCGGCTCGGCAAACGATGGTCCGGAAATCCACGACACTGATCGGCCACTGGCGAGTCAAACCGGGAGTGAGTAGGGATGGAATTCGATGGCGATACCCTCGTGATCGACCGCACGCCCTCAGAACTTGACAAGATGGTCCTCGAATTCACCGAGATCCTCGACGAGGAGAACATCGAATACGTTGTTGTGAGCGGCTATGTCGCCATTCTCACCGGCCGTTCACGCGCAACAGAGGACATCGATATCGTCATCGAACGTCTTCCTCAGAAACGAACAGCAGCACTGGCCGACCGACTGCGCGACGCAGGATATTGGGGTGCGACGATGCCGCTCGACGATCTGTTCGACACTCTTAGCGATGACGTGCGCCAGCGGATCGCTGAAGAGGGTATGATGATTCCGAACGTTGAGCTGTGGTTCGTCAAAAATGAGTATGAACGGGCGGCTCTCACCGATCCACTCATCGTTGAAGTCAGCGACCACGAGGTCGCCATCAGCCCGCTCGAACTCCAGATCGCCTATAAGCTCTTCTTGGGTTCGGAGAAAGACTTTGAGGATGCGATCCATCTCTACCAAGTGTTCGAGGGACATCTTGATGAAGATCGGCTGCAAACATACGTTGCGGAACTAGAGGTGAATGAGTCCTATGACGAGCTTAGACGAACTTAGAGAACAACAGCGCGAGAACACCGCCGAACGACGTGCATTTGTCAAACAGTGGGCCGAGTTCGTCAAAACACATTCGGATGAAGAGTGGTCAGCCCAACAGAACAAATTGATCGACTCACAGATCAGACGGTAATCGTCATGCTGGGGCAGAATCGTGAGAGGCCACTGCTATTCTCAGGGTAGATATTCGCTGTCTCACCATTTTCGCTGAATCATTTTCAATCTACATCCCCAGATCGCTTCGGGTTACGTCCATAACTCGGCTGAAAGCGTACCACAGCTCAGACAGCAGGGTTCTCTGAAAACTGAAGTCAGGCAGATGGATTTCTAATGCACAGCGAATGACGAAATCAACTAGCAGTCTGAAACACTCAACCTTCTACATGTGATGAAGCGGCCTAGCTACCCTTGGATATGTGTGTTTCAGTCGTCTGGGGTCGTCTCCGGGCTAATTCCCCGAGCGGTCTCGGGAACAAGCCACGTTGGTACGACTCGGGTAAGGATGACCATTCCAATCAATTCGACGAGTGTCTGTGTGACGACGACTGCCGGAGCGAGTGCGTATCCCGACGGTAGCGCGAGTGCCAGCGGCAGAATGACCAGTGAATTCCGCGTCACCGACGTAAACACGAGAGCACGGCTCTCGCCCACATCCATTCCAAAGAATCCGGCCCCGAACCGTCCGAGTAGTGGCATTATGACGAGGAACGCGACATATACCGGGATGACAGCAGCGATCTGTCCGATTGAGTTTTGAACACGCGGGAGTTGGGACGCGATAACCACAAACAGCGTCACACTCATCATCGGGGCTGGTAACCACTCCATCGCGTCTTTCCATCGCTTTCCAGTCACAGAACGTTCTGCACCCACCTCGGTAAGCCATGCGAGCGTCAGCGGAAGTGCGATGATGAGAACAAACGCCTCAATGAAGGGTCCTGCCTGAATGAACTCTGCTACTCGCTCTCCCATGAACACCCAGAGATATCCAGGGAGGAGCAGTAACTGAATGAGCAACAACACTGGCGTCGCCGCAGTGATCTGTTCTGCATCGCCGTTCGCAAGCTCCGTGAACGAAATCACGTAGTCGATACACGGCGTGAGCAATACCATGAATACCCCAACGAGAACGACCGGGTCCTGCGGGAGAAATCGGGTGAGAGCGAAGACGACGACCGGAACCACGAGGAAGTTCATCCCGAGCGCAGCCAGCATGAATCGGCCGTTCGTGAACGCCCGGCGAAGTTTGACGAACGGGATTTCAAGGAACGTCACGTACAGAAGCACTGCCAAGACGGGGTTGATGAACTGTTCCAGAGGAGAACTTAGCCCCGGCTGAGCAAAACTCACGATAACTGCGAGAAGGACGCCAGTTGCGTAGATGAGTATCTGATTGTGCTGAATCCAGTCTTTCGTAAGCTGTACCATTGTAGAATCTTGTGACGCCGGAGCACCTTACGAAGACTGATTTCAGCAGTTTCCCGTGATTAGGGTGTCACAGAACAATTCACATACTTCGACGAACGGTACGCATAGGGGGAGCGTATCACTGGAAGCCCTATCAGTAGACGGTCGGAATGCTTTCGGTTGGTCGTGAAGAATCATAAAACATGGCCACGACCGTCGAGACTCCAGACACAGACGAGACGTGTGCATACTGTGGTTCGCATATCTTCGACCACGACCCCATCTGTGTACGCGACTGCACCGCCGATTGTGGCTCACCTCTCTACTTCTGTAACTACGCGTGCCTGTCGGCGTATATCACCGAGAACGAACTGACCTACGGCGACGCCTGCGAGTGGTCGCCTAAATAGCACTCGTTTCCTCCGGGTCGTCAACCCTCTCAGTCCTCGGGGGCGCTCAGTCGCGAGAGGCGCATCGCGTTACCTGTCACACCCAGACTCATCCCCATATCACCCACCACGACCGCGAGCGCAACACTCACGTATCCCAGCGGGACGCCGACAGCGAGCAACGCCTTCACACCGAGACTCCCCCAGATATTCTGCCGGATCACTCCATTTGCCGTGTGCGACAGTCTGTATAGGTATGGTAGTTTCCCGATGTCATCGCCCATCAGTGCGATATTTGCGGTTTCGAGCGCCGTATCCGTCCCTGCTGCACCCATCGCAATGCCGATGTCAGCGGTGGCGAGTGCAGGTGCGTCATTGATTCCGTCGCCGACCATTGCGACATCTCCGTGCTCGGCCTGCAACTCCTCGATGGCATCCACCTTTTCGTCCGGCAGCAGTTCTGCACGGTACTCGTCGATACCGACCTGCTCGGCGATAGCCCGCGCTGTCCCCTCGTTGTCGCCAGTCAACATCACCACGTGGCCGACACCACGGTCATGGAGACGCTCGACTGCACGCTGCGAGGTCGAACGTACCTCATCAGCGATTGCAATCCCGCCGACCAACTCGGCTTCCGTTCCAACGAGGACGACTGTTCGCCCGTCTTGTTGAAGTTCAGTGAATACGCTCTCGGTGAATTCTTCCTGCTCTGGCGAAGGGTTTCGAGAAACACCGTCTGAGACAGTTCCTCCGTCGGTCACACCACGAGTTTGTGAGAGGTCGAAGCCGAGTTCCTCGAACAGCGCTGGCTTGCCTGCATAGTATGTCTCGCCGTCAATTTCGGCTCGAATGCCCTTCCCAGTCAAACTCTTGAAATCAGATGGGGAAGGGAGATTGGTCACGATAGCCTCGTCCGTGCGAGTGAGAATCGCCTCAGCAATTGGGTGTTCACTACGCTGTTCCAACCCTGCGCCATATCGAAGGACATCCGTCTCGCTGTGCTCCCCGAGCGGAACGATGTCGGTGACCGTCAGTTCGCCCTTGGTGAGAGTCCCGGTTTTGTCCATCGCGACGACGTCGACCTCACCCATCGTTTCGAGGTGGTTGCCGCCCTTGATCAGCACGCCGTTTTTCGCAGCGCTCGTGATTCCGGAAACGACCGAGACAGGTGTCGAGATAACGAACGCGCACGGACACGCGATGACGAGCAAGGTAAGCCCGCGGATGAACCACGTCTCCCACGGCCACCCAAGCGCGAGTGGCGGCACCGCCGCCGTGAGGATCGCCAGCACGACGACTGCGGGTGTGTAGTAGCCAGAGAATCGGTCGACGAACCGCTCCTGTTCGGTTTTCTTCTCCTGAGCGCCCTGCACCATCTCGATGATCTGCGAGAGCGTCGAATCACCCGCCGTCGAAGTGACCTCCACTTCGAGATAGCCCTCCTCGTTAATACTTCCAGCATAGACTTCCGCGCCTTCAGACTTATCAACGGGGACACTCTCGCCGGTGATCGGGGATTCATCAACTGCGCTCTCACCTTCGACAACCGATCCATCGAGCGGAATCTTATCACCGGGACGGACGATGACGGTCTCACCCACTTCTACGTCTTCAGCCGGCACGGTCACCTCATCGCCATCCCGACGGACCGTGGCCTCGTCCGGCGAGAGCTCCATCAATTCACGTAGCGAGTTCCGTGCCCTGTCCATCGCGTAATCTTCGAGGAGTTCTGCGATACTGAACAGGACAGCAAGTGTCGCGGCTTCGACGAAATAGCCGATGCCTGTGGCTGCGATGATCGCCGTTCCCATCAGAAGGTCGATGTCGAGACTCAGGTTCCGCGCGGAGTAATACCCACCACGAACGACGGGATAGCCGCTGACAGCAATTGCGACGAGAAACAGCCCATCCGCAAGCGTCAGTGAGTAGCCGAGAAGGGACGCTACCTCCGGATTCTGTCCGGCAAGAACGAACTCAAAGAGAAGGCCGAGGACGACGAAGCCTGCGCCAATCCATGTTTTGATCGCGCGAGGACTCGTCCAGATCTCCGACGGCGGCGCAATGTCCATTTCACTACCTGATTTCCCATTAGAATCATCTTCATTGCCAGCAACCTCGTAACCCGCTCCCTCGATAGCTGCAACCACGTCAGCTTCGGCAGTACGGTCTGGATCATAGGTTACCGTGGCTGTGCCGGTAGTCGGTTGGAGTGTCGTCTCAGTGATTCCGTTGACGCGCTGGAGACTCTTGTCGACTTTCTGTGCACAGGAGGGGCAGTCCATCTCTGGGACAGCAAGACGGACAGATAACTGTCGTCCCTGCCCCGAGTTGCTCGCCTGCCCCGCTGCGTCCAGACCTTCAGTCATCGTCGTAAGATAGGGTGGACAGCTCGATAAGCCTTAGTTGGAATATTCCAAATCCGGACTTCGCATCAAAGCGGCGGCGATGGGTCGTCTGGTAACTGCTCACGGGTAATGTACTGCTTCGCCAAGTGTTCTTCTGCTCGCCTGAGTCGGTAGGTGAGCGTCGACCGTGGTATAGTGAGATGTTCAGCTAGCTCACCGACATCGATTTCTCTGGGAGATTCGTAGTAACCATGTTCAACAGCGGCTTGAACCGCTGCCTGCTGTTCGGGTGCCAATCCAGTGTTGCTGTTGGAGGTGTCGTTTGTGGATGGTGAGGCGACCGCCGTTCGAAGCATCTCCATCTGGGCGCAATCGCCGACTGTCGTTTCAAGCTCATCGAAGAATTCGCTCACATTGCCCTCGCCGGAATGGATGATGCGCCACGTGTAGTGGCGGCTCTCGTGGCGTGTATCGAACAGTAGCCCGTCACCGAGATGATCGCGGGCAATGTGAGGGATAGAGGCACAGAGAGGGGTACGCTCCCAGTACGAGTAGAGAACGAGCGTCTCAGTGGTATGGTCAAGAACCTGTGTGGTCTGAGTCGCGTTACAGTCCTCGGTCGCGAGACAGTCCGCGTAATAGTCGCTGTTGAGAAAGGCGTCTTCGATGGCAGCGAGAGCATCGGGCGTCCCCGTAGCATGGTCAACGCGCCAGAGTCGGTCATCAGTAGCGTGCAGGGAGAGTGAGCGAACCGAAGCATCTGGATGGTTAGCGAGAGTATCAGCCACCCGATTGCACCCGGGTTCGTATTCGAGGGCAAAGACGAGTTCGCGCATAGGTTGCAATAGGTGCTACAGTGCCATAACAGGTGGTTTCAGCCTGTTAGATTCGGCTGGTCGGGTCAGATCACATCGTCGGGGTCGTGCGTTTCCTGCATCCGCTGTGCCTCGGCGGCGTACCGCTCTTGGAGGTCAGGATCATCGACAGTGCCGAGATTATCCGATTCAGCATCGGCGGCCGCGGTGGTGTCGCGCACGTCGGTGAAGGAGGTGAGTGCCCGTTCCTTCCGGTAGTATTGCTCACCGTTAGTGGTCGCGTAAGTGAGGATGATCAAATTCTGCTCGTCGTCAGAGTAGGTGCGTTCAACCAGCCAGACACGCACATCGTCGTCCAGTTGATCCGGCATATTCGTCTGGTTATCGCTCCTAGGGATTAAGTGGTAGAAATCACGCAATGGACTACTCACACAGACAGTACGGAAAACAGTTGTTTTCCGGACTGCCTGCTGCGTCGTCAATGAAGAAGGCAGCATCATGAGTTTCGCACTCACAACATAGAGCGAGTGTAGAGCTCCTAAATTAATAATATCGCTATGAAATTCGTCGTAAAGATTATACTGCTATCGATCCTATCTGGGCTCACCATGGAACGCCAAACGATCACCGTCGAGGGCATGAATTGTACTGGCTGTGAGCAAACTGTGACGAAGGCCCTGACGAATATTGAGGGTGTCCGTCGCGCTGATGCCGATCACGAAACCGATGAGGTTGAAGTCGTCGTTAGCAACGACACCGATGAAGAAACACTCGCTACCGCGATTTACGACGCTGGGTACGATCTTCCTGCATAAGAAGCCAGTGACAGATCGACGGTACCGAATCGCCGGTCGCCGATCTATGCATCCCTCAGTTCAATGAGTGTACTACCCATACAGCTGCTCCAGTAGCAGATGGATGAGTTAGACGCCAGTGTTGGACGTATCGGTGCCACGACCGGACGGTTCCTCACGGTCGTGGCTCGCAGAACCCTCACCCGGTTGCTGCTCCTCGATACTGAAGTCGGTCTTGATGCCCTCGCCTGAGAGGAGTTGGCCGGCGAAGCTGTTGGCCAGCACTGCCGATACTGACAGCACCATCGCGATCATCGCAAACACCGGGTGGACGAGTCCGGTCGTCGCAGCCGTCACACCGATACCGTTGAACGAGAAGGCGGCGATCAGGTTCTGCTTAGTCTTCGTGTAGCTCGTCTCGCCGATCTCGTAGGCATCCATCACGCCACCGAGGCGGTCGCCCATCAACACGATATCGGCGCTCTCGATGGCGATGTCCGTCCCCGCACCGATAGCGATCCCGATATCCGCTTGCGTCAGCGCGGGCGCGTCGTTGATGCCGTCACCTACCATCGCCACGCGGTGACCCTGATCCTGGATCTTCTCGACCTCCTCGCGCTTGTCGTTCGGGAGAACTTCAGCCATCACGCGCTCGATCCCTACCTCGTCGGCGACCGCGTGGGCGGTCCGCTCGTTGTCGCCCGTGATCATCACCGGTGTCACGCCCTTCTCCTTCATGCGGTCAACCGTCGCGGTCGCGTCGGTCTTGATTTCGTCACCGATCCCGATGAGCCCGATGAGATCGTTCTCAACGACGATACCGACGGTGGTCAGTCCCTTCCCCTGGAGGCGTTCGATCACTTCGTCGCCCGCGGAGAGGTCGATGTCCTCGGCTTCGAGCCAACCAGGCTTGCCCACAAGAATGTCCTCGCCGTCTGTAATTGCCGCAACCCCCTTGCCCGTCACCGAATCGAACTCCTCCGGGTCGGGGAAGTCGATGTCGTGGGCGTCGGCGTAGTCGAGAATAGCCTCCGCGAGCGGGTGTTCCGAGAACGCCTCTGCGCTTGCGGCCGTCCGGAGGACATCGCCCTCGGAGTGATCACCGGTGGATGAATCGTCCGAGGTAGATCGGTTCGCGTCACTCGCCTCACCGTCAACACCGACAACTGTATCGACAGCCGGTTCGCCCTCGGTGATGGTGCCGGTCTTGTCGAGCACTATGTGATCGACATCTTGGAAGACCTGGAAAGCGTCGCCGCTACGCATCAGAATGCCGCGTTTGGCGGCTTCGCCGCCGCCCCGAATGAGTGCCAACGGCGTCGCCATCCCGAGCGCACAGGGGTAGCCCAAGACGAGCACCGCCAGCGCGGCGAAGGCGGCAGTCTCGAACTGCGGCCCCGTCCCGAGGACCGTCCCCGGGAGGACGGTCGGAGCAACTGCCCAAAAGAGAAACGACGCGATCGAGATGGCGAGCACTCCAGGGACGAAATATTTCAGGATGCGGTCGGCAAGCTGGACGATCCCCGGTTTCATCGCGCGGGCCTCCTCGATCTGGCGGGCCACCTGATTGAGGAACGCGTCGTCACCGGTCGCCGTCACTTCGACGAGCAGAATGCCGGTCTCGTTGACGCTGCCGCCGATGACCTCGTCACCGGGCTGTTTGTCGATCGGTGCGGATTCACCGGTCGCTACCGACTCATCGACGACACTCTCACCATCGACAACCTCGCCGTCGATGGGGACGCTCTCTCCGGGCTTCACTCTGACGCGATCACCAACCGCGAGCTTGCCAACTTCGACATCCTCGATCTCGCCGTTCTCGTCGACCCGGCGTGCGGTGCCAGGCTGGAGGTCCATGAGATCGTTGACCGCCCGCGAAGCGCGCGTCCGGACGATCAGACTGGTGTACTCCGAGAGGATGTGATAGGTGGTGATGAACGTCGCCACCACGAAGAAATGGACTACCGGAAAGCCCGAGCCAGTGAAGACGAAAATGCCGAGGAATCCGCCGAGTAGACCGGCAAACGCACCCGCCTCCAAGAGGACGTGCTGGTTGAAGATTCCTCGCTTGAGGCTGTTGTACGCCTTGGATTTGATGTACCGACCCGGCCCGAACATCGTCACGAGCGCGAGGCCGAGTTGGATCGTCCACTGGATCGGGGACTCGGTCTCAGCGAAGAGATTCCAGCCGTTCGTTGCGACCATGACACCCATCAGTGCGAGTGCGATCAGCGATGCGACACCGCTGATCAGGAGATTACGCTTGCCTGCTTCGAGTTCCGCCTGCTGTTGTTCGAATCGTTTCTGCTTGTCCGGGTCTCGGATAGTGTATCCTAGATCACGAACCACGTCTTTCACCGTGGCTTCCGAGAGCACCGTGTCGTCGTACTGGACGAGAAGCTCCTCGTGAGCGAGGCTCACGTCGACATCCTCGACGCCCTCGGTTCGCCCGTAGGCCTTGTTGATCGTCTCGGCGCAGAACGAACAGCTCATCCCACCGATGTTGTACTGCACCTGTTTCGTGGCCATCTCACGAGGGATTGGGTGGGAAGCCACTTAGCCATTATGACTACAGTAATAGCGGTATAAGATACGTCAAAACAGTCCAAGTTTTCCACCGCCAATCTTAATTTGGTTGCGGGCGTAGCGACGCATAATGAGTCTCCTCGAAGCCGAAGTGCCGATTACGGACGTCATCACGACCGATCCGTCGAAAGCGAAGGCGCTCGAAAACGACGTCCGGGCGAAGATCCTCGATATGCTCGCCGGCGAGGAGATGACCATCGAAGCGATCAACACAGAACTCGAACGACGTGGCGAGGAAAAAGCAGAGACGACCGTCCGTCACCACGTGAACGTACTCAAAGAGGCCGGGATGGTCGAGCTGTCGCGGCTCGAAGAGGCCGGCGGGGGGACACAGAAGTTCTACAAATCGAACACCCGAGTCTTCTCTTACGAACTCCCCGAAAGCGCCGAAACGACCCTCAACGATGCCGGAGGAACGGCCCGGAAAGGGATGACCGAACTAATCGAACAACTGTACGCTGATCATGGCGAGGAGATCGAAGCGGCTGCGAGCGAAATGAAGCCCTGTGAGTACTGCGAAACCCAACACTACGAGGAGTTCATCGTCTGGGAGCTAGTGAACCGTGCACTGACTGAATTGAGCGAAGACGGCGATCTTGATGCGTTGCTAAGTTCATCGGTTTGAGGAAGTGCTCGGCCGAGAACGAAGAAATCAGGAAGGATCGATGCCCCATGTCGTCCCACCGAATATCCAAGAAGAAGGATTACGGACAATGAGAGAGGTTCAATAAGGAGCCTGACAACGAAGGAGAAACAGACCGAGGGTATCATAGAACGATTCTCACGGAATCGATTTCAGAGCAGAATATAGCGAATCGACTAGGAAGTCGTTCTGCGGAGTTTTCAATGGAGGAGACTCCAGTGGAAACGAGTGCTACTCTGGCGACCACTCGCAGGCGTCGCCGTAGGTCAGTTCGTTTTCGGTGATATATGCCGCCAGGCACGCGTAGTTACAGAAGTAGTGAGGTGAGCCACAATTGGCGGTGCAGTCGCGTACACAGATGGGGTCGTGGTCGAAGATACGCGAACCACAGTATGCACACGTCTCATCTGTGTCCGGAGTCTCAACGGTTGTCGCCATACTTCTGGTTGTTAACGAATCACCGAAAACATTCCGACCCTCTGCCGCTACGCCTGCCAGTGATACGTTCAACCTCTGTACGTGCCGTTTGTCTGACGATCACGAAAGGGTACGGCAATTTTTCTACAATACGATCTACGCAGAGGTCAGCTAGGTCGATTCATCATGCACAGTCTCCTACGCAATTTAGACCGAGATTGTTCCACTGTTGCTCGTGCATGATCAAACTACCTGCCTGACTCCAGAATGATGGTACTTACTCCCCGACGATGGAGGGAGGGGCTTCGCTTTCAGCTCCATGTCGTATCGTGTCGAACGCGAACGGGCCGGCTCCAGTGATGATGAGAGCTGATACGAGCCCGAACAGAGAGATGTGAGCGAGTACCGGGTCGTCCGGCAGTCCAAACAGCGTCGTCGTGAACAGGAGGATGGCGACCCCGGAGAACAGCCGCGTGAATGCCCCGGCGATGAGCATGACCCCGACCAGCATCTCGACGAGTCCGGCCCCAAGCACCCATAATTCAGGCGCGACAGGTACGACCTCCGTTAGGTGATATTTAGCCACGACAGCGAGAGCAGTACCCGGACTCAGCAGCTTCTGTGTCAGGCCGAGATAGATGAACGCCAGACCGAGGCCGACGCGAGTTACCGTCGGGACGAACTGCACATACGGCTTCACCCACGACTCGAAGGGGAGGGCGACGGCGCGGTAGAACGGGTCGATACGCGAGTAGCTCGTCCGTTCATCGGCAGCCATCTTCGCAATGACGTGGTCAGCACTTGGACGCCCGCCCCCGAGGAGAACGATAGCGATGAAGCCAGGGAGGTACTCGAATGCGAGCAGGAGACTGGGATTCGACACGAGACCGATCAAATACGCGCTCAGACCGAGAGCGGCAACGGCTCGCGTCGCCAGTCCAAACAGAAGCAGGAACCCGACTGTGATGCCGAACAGTCGAACGAACGTCGAAGCTGCTGGGCGAAACACAGGCGAAAAGAAATACCCGGAGAAGCCCGCACCGACGAGGGGTAAGCCGATGCTCAGGCGGAGCAACCACGGCAGGAGATCGTGGTACTCGACGAGCGCTTCCCGGAGGCTCTCAATGTCGCAGTTAACCGGCTGAAACCGAAGGTAGAGAGCAAGGGCGACGACGAGACTCCCCGCACTGACACCCAGCACGAGCAGGTTAAACGGGTCCGAGAGAGCCTCGACGAGAAAGTCCATTGCCGCTATCGAATCGCCGCCCGGTGTGACGTATTTCACGTGGGCGCTGGCGGTTCCGCTCGCTCCGAGCAGCCCAACACCAGCGAGCGTCGCACTAATCGGTTGCCTGCTCATGGTAGTCGTCCGTTCTCTCTCCATTCTCAAATAACGTATTATCGATTCATCGACAGCATAGGACGCGGTTCCTCCAACGGATTGTACGCCGCCAAAGCTTATTCGTGATCAAGCAGTTCGTGCAGGTCGGCATGGTCGGTCAGTAGCTCACGCATTCGCTCGACGGTTATTTCGTCTCGCGTCCGTCCGGCGTGAACGATCTCCTCGGTACGTTCGATGGTGGTAAGCGTATCCGATTGCGCGAGCAGGATCGGGACACCGCGTTCCTCGGCTTTCCCGAGTACCGCAGACGACGGTCGGAACCCGCCAGTCAGACAGAGGCATTTGATTCCCGGCGCTTCGAGCGCAACTGAGTGGATATCCGAGCGGTCACCGCCCGTGATGAGCACTGCATCTTTCGTCCGTCTGAAATGCCGGAGGGCTGCGTCCGCCCCCATCGCGCCGACCGACAGCCGTTCGATGTACGCGTCCGTGGGTGCGTCGGTCGCGATCTCCGCACCGAGTTCCGCCGCGAAATCGGCGATCGAGACGCCGGCGAGCTCTTTCGTTCGCGGGAGTATTCCGAGCACGGGTATCTCCCGCCCTTCGAGGAACGGCACAACGTCGCTCTCCAGCCGGTCGTAGACGCCATCCGCGACGGTATTGAAGAGCACGCCAGCGAGGCGCTCGCCGACGCGGTCGGCTGCCCACAGCACCTCGTCGACGTCACCCGGGTGCTGGTAGCCGGCGACGAGCAATACCTGCGCGTCGAGGAGATCAGCGACGTCGGGGTCGGTCAGGTCGACGACACCGCCGGTCGAGAGCGTCCCGCCGCCCTCGATGGCCATGAAGTCACGACCAGTGGCCAGCGATTCGAAGCGGTCGCGCACCGTCTCGTGGAGTTCGTCGGGGTCTTCCTGCCCGCGGATCGCTCCCTGGATGAACGTCGGCGAGTACACGATGGGTTCGAGCTCGTGCATTTCGGCGTCGAGATCCAACAGTTCACGCGCCAGCATCGGATCTTCGTCGAGTGTCTTCCCGACGACGCTCCGCAGTCGCGTGCCTTTGGGCTTCATGTATCCGACCGAGCGGTCCTGCTCGCGGGTGAGTTGCGCCAGCGCCAGTGCGATGGCGGTCTTCCCGGTGCTTTCTTCCGTTCCGGTGATGAGTACGGTGGTCATGGTTACAGTTGCTCTTGGTCCATCGTCAGTCGGATGTCGATTGCAGTGACACCCTCCGGCGTGACGACCAGCGGGTTGATGTCCAGTTCGAGAATCGCCGGGAAGTCGGTAACGAGCTGTGACAGGCGCTGTATCGCCTCGACGACCGCTCCCACGTCGACGGACTCGCGGCCCCGTGCGCCGCGTAACAGCGGTGCCGCGTCGATCTCGTGGGTCATCTCGCGCGCCTCGCGCTCGCTCACGGGCGCGACACGGAAGGCGGTGTCTTCGAACACCTCGACGAAGATTCCCCCGAGCCCGAACATCAGCAACGGCCCGAACTGCGGGTCGCGGGTCATCCCGACGATGGTTTCGACGCCCGCCTCGGTGTCGACCATCTCCTGGACCTGCACGCCGAGGATGGTCGCGTCGGACTGGTAGGTGTACGCCCGCGTAACGAGGTCCTCGAAGGCGTCGTGGACATCGGTCTCGGCCACACCGACCTTGACGCCGCCGATGTCCGACTTGTGGAGGATGTCCGGACTGACGATCTTCATCGCAACGGGACCGCCGATCTCCGCTGCCACGTCGACGGCATCGGCGGGTGTCTCGACGATCTCGCTTGCGGGCGTGGGGATGCCATAGGCCGACAGCAGCTCCATCGCCTCGACACCGAGACGCGGTTCGTCGTGGGAGCTCCCAGGGGACAGGACCCTGCGAGCCCGCTCTCTATTGACATCGAATTCCGTGGGTGTGTCGTACTCGCGCGTCCTGACCTCGCGGTAGGCCGCGAGCGCATCGAGACTGCGCATCGCTCGTGCCGGGTCGAAGTAGTTCGGCACGCCGTCCTCGCGCAGACGGCGCGCGGCGGAGGCCGTGCGTGCGCCACCCATCAGGCAGGCCACCACAGGTTTCCCGGACTCGCGCTGGAGGTCACCGATCTCTCCCGCAAGGTCATCGTATGAGAGGACCGCGCTCGGAGCCGAGAGCACGGCTACGGCCCCGACGTTCTCGTCGTCGAGAACGAGTTCGAGCGCCCGGCGGAACCGCGCGGCGTCGGCGTCGCCGATGATGTCGACCGGGTTGTAGCGGTTCGCCTCCTGGGGGAGTGCGTCGGCGAGCGCGTCGAGCGTCTCGTCGGTGAACGACGCGAGCGAGAGGCGCGAGTCGCCGATGGCGTCCGTGGCCATCACGCCCGCTCCGCCGGCGTTCGTCACGAGGCCGACGCCGGTCGAGTCGGGTAACGGCTGGCCGGAGAGCAGCTGTGCGAAGTCGAAGAGATCCTGCATCGACTGGACGCGAAGGACGCCCGCCTGCGCCAGTCCCGCGTCGTAGGCGCGGTCGCTGCCCGCAATCGCGCCCGTATGTGAGGCGGCCGCCTTCGCGCCCGCATCCGTCCGGCCGGATTTAGCCACCAGCACGGGCGTATCCCGCGTGACGTCGCGTGCCCGTTCGATGAACGCTCGGCCGTCCTCGATGCTTTCGAGGTAGCCGAGGATCACGTCCGTCTCGGAGTCCTCACCCCACTCCTCAATGAAGTCGGTTTCGTCGAGGACGGTCTTGTTGCCCAGCGAGACGACGTCCTTGAAGCCGATCCCCTGGTCGTTTGCCCAGTCGAGGACGGACGTGACGATTGCCCCCGACTGACTCATGAACGACACCGACCCCGGGAGCGCGTTCGTGGGCCCGAACGTGGCATTGAGACCGACCGGCGTACTGAGCACGCCGATACAGTTCGGACCGACGAGATTCAGATCGTACTCCGCGGCGATCCGTTCGAGTTCGCGCTCCCGAGCGACGCCCTCGACGCCGGCCTCGCCGAAGCCCGCGCTGATGACGACGACGTTTTCGACGCCGGTTTCGGCTGCCTCTCTGATGACGGTGAGTGCCACATCAGCTGGAACTACGACCACTGCGAGGTCGACGTCGCTGGCGTGTGCGATGTCGGGAACGCAGGGAAACCCCAGCACGTCCTCCGCGTTCGGGTTGACGGGAACGATGTCGCCGTCGAAACTCTCTTGGAGGTTGCTCATGACGGCGCGACCGACCGACCCCTCTCGTTCGGTCGCGCCGATGACGGCCACACGCGATGGGGTGAACAGCGCCGAGAGATCAGCCATCGACCGTAGTGTCGTTCCCCGGTATGATTTAGCTACTGGTCATGGAATGGGTAGCCAATGACGGCAGGGCGAGCTATGGCCGGATGGGTGGGACGTTGTGGTGGCTTGACTGGGATTTTATCAGCCTTCTCGGTGTATCTGGGTGTACGTATGTCAACTGATCCCGTCTGTGGTATGGAAGTGAGCACGGCCGACGCCGAAGCGAGTGCTGAGTACGAGGATACGACTTATCATTTCTGCTCGGATGACTGCAAAACACTCTTCGAGAAAGACCCAGAGAAACAACTCCAAACGCCACACCCCCACCTGAGCGAAGTACAGGGGGAAGCCGTCCCGAGACTCCCATATGGGCGGGCAAAAGGTGAGTTCGATCTTTCGATTCAGACACCCGGATCGCTGGGGGTCGGTGACCAGGTTACGTTCATGAAAACCATTACTGAAGATGACGTTCGTAAGTTCGCTGAGGCGACGAGCGACACGAACGCGCTGCATCTCAACGACGAGTTCGCCGAGCAGACGCGCTTTGGTCGTCGGATTGCCCACGGAACACTGGTTTCCGGCATGATTAGCGCCGCCCTCGCCTGTTTCCCCGGGTTGACGATTTATCTTTCTCAGAACCTCGAATTCAAGCGGCCGGTAGATATCGGCGTCACGCTGGCGGCCACGTGTGAAGTAATCGAAGATCTCGAAGACGACCGGTATCGAATCACGACCCGGATCGAGAACGAAGACGAGGAGATCGTTATCCACGGGACGGCGACCGTCATGCTCGATGACCTACCTGCGTGACGAGAACACGTGTATCCCGCCACGCCACGCGAATCATGAATCTGTTCACCACTCCTCTGAACCCGCAACGACGCGCTATCGAACACGCTCGGAGTTCGTCGAGAAGGAGGCACTCGCATCCGAGCACACCAAGCGGGTAGTCGAGGTTGCTGTCGACCAACCTTCCCGACGAAGCCGTCTATACCGAAACGAATCGGCTTCTCGATTGGTCGGTGAATTTGACCGGCTTCAGGATAGCCTCATCCGACGGGTTTCGTCCTCTTCATCGTCGATCTCGTCGCGTGCGTATCGCTCGCGGAGCGCCTCTAGCGCGTGGTCCGTCTGCTCTGCGTCAGAGGTCGCTCGGGGTCGGAGCAGATACACGAGACCGACAATGAGGGCAATCGGGACGAGCATCCAAATGAGCATCCAGAGCCACCCGAGGGTTCCGCCCATCCAGCCGCCCGAGCCCATGTGAGTCCACCAGTCGCTTGTCCCCGGATGCGCGCTGGCGAGTCCACTTCCGACCACGACTCCGAGCGCACCAACTAGGAGTCCTGTCATTCCAGTTCGTATCGTTTGTGCGTTCGTTTTCATTGTTGGTTGTTGATAGATGTCTTGTTGTACCGTTCGTCCTCTGAAGTTCATCCGAGGATGTAGCGGAGCTTCGGGTAGCGCTCGACGAGTGGTTTCCCGTTGACCTCGTAGCGTTCGACGAGCGCGTCGAGGCCGAGGATGCGCCCCGCGCCGAAGGCGGCCACGGCGAGGAACACGAGCATGTACGCGAAGTCGCCGTTGATCACTCCGTGGGCGACATCCCAGTTCCCGAAGTAGAACAGGAGCATCATGAACGCGCCCCAAAAGGCCGCCAAGCGCGTAAGCAGGCCCACGAGCAGTCCGAGGCCGATGAGCACCTCGCCCCACGGGACCGCGACGTTCACGAACTCGACGAACCACCCCGTCTGGCCCATCCACGCAAACAGCCCAACGAGCGGACTCCCGCTTGCGGCGGCCCCGCCAACGAGGTATCCCTGTGCGTCGAACCCTCCGGCGAGGATTTTGTCCACGCCGGAGTAGAGGAACGCGTATCCCATCATGAGCCGCAGCGCGAGGACGAACCACGCGCTCAGGCTGTTGGCCTTTCCGGAGAGGGTGATTCCTCCGATGGTGCTCTCGAACGTGTTTGCTTGGCCATTCATTTGGTTTGCTGCCATAGCTTTTCTCTCCTACAGGTAAACAGAGGAGAGCTGAGAGTATATACCGGGATGCCGATTCTCACCGGCCGAGAATCGCTAGCCTGCGGAGTACCGACCTACCATAACGTAGGATCATCGATTACGTTCGGACGTAGAGAATAACGTGCCGCAAGAATGGAAGCGCTGGATGGGTGCTAGTTACCTGCTCGGTGATTGCGTCGAGATCGATGCTGTACTGTGTGAGAAACTGATTCGCCAGATTCGGCAGGCCGGTTCGCGCGATGGATAGGTACAGCGCCGTCCATTTCCGGAACCGAGCGATGCTGTTGGCACTGATGTCAACGACCGTACCAAGATGGAGATCGCTCGCAGCGATAGCTCTCTTGTACTGTTCGAGCGTCGCTATCGGAGCCAGATCCCACGCATCCGCGAACGCATCGACGGCATCGCGCGCCTCCTGTGACAACGACTCGGGTTGAATGAAATCCGAAACAGCGATGAGGCCACCCTCGGAGGTCACGCTCGCCACCTCCGCGAGAAATCCACGCTTGTTCGGGATGTAGGGTGGCGAATCCACGGCAGTACAGACAGCGAACGAACCACGACCAAACGGAAGCTGCAACGCGTCACCAACCACGAACTGCGCGTCAACGTTTGCCTCCGCCGTGTTTTGCCTCGCCATCAAAATGTTGTAGGGAACGAGGTCGATACCCGTGACCTCGAATCCGTGCTCGGCGGCGAGATGCAGGGTGGGACCACCCCGCCCACATCCGACGTCCAGCAGGGAGACACCGGCCGTCGATTCGAGCCGAGCGGCGATGTCGGAGCCGATTCGTTCGGCTAGCCGGCGCTGGCTCGACCCGACGAAATGTGGCTGATAGGGCTTCGAGTAGCCGACGTTCAGGAATTGATCGGTCGGTAAAAACAGGTCGAATGCCTTCCAGATGGCGGCACGCTCTCCCTGAGACGAGAACTGGTCGACGATGCGCGTTCGGCTGTCGTCACCAGTCATTCTCTCCCACTCCGAATTCCGACACCTCCGAAAAACAGCACGTGGAATCCTCGCAGCCTGTCAGCTGCTCACAACTCCGCGGTCGGTTGTAATCGATTCCCTTGTGTCTTTTGAGATATGTGACGTAGCCATCGTCGACGCGGTCCAGCTTTTCGTGACAGACCCACTTCTCGCCGTAGCGGTCGGCCAAGAGGCTCCGGTATGGGCAGCGAAAGACGGTTCGTTCCATCCCGTCGATACTCGCTGTTTGCTCGATACGGACGCCGACGACCCGATAGGCGAGCCGCAACCGATCCACGACGGTCTCGGGGGTCTCCGCCCTGAAGAACAATCCGTAGGCGAGAACGTATCCGAACGTGTGCAGGAGACGCTCAATCATGGTATTCACTCCAGAGAGTGCTACACCACAGGAGAATAGTGTTCACCTGAACGAGGATCTGCTGGATGGGTTCAGTCATGATCGTGGGCCTGTCCGCCAGTCGGCGCGGCAACTGAATGAACGTCGGCGTAGTCGTCGGGATCGTCGGTGAATACACGCTTACAACTTGCCGAACAGAAGTAGTACGTCTCACCGTCGTGAGTAACGGTTGGACCGTCCTCGTCGGTTCGCATCCCACAGACCGGATCACGGTACTGGCCCGGCGCACCGAGACCACGACGGTAGACGTAGAAGAGAAATCCCGAGAGCGCGAACGCAATCAGGTTGAGATAGAACGTGTAGTTGAGTTCGAAGTACGTCTGTTCGGTCGCCGTCTCACCGCCCGCGAGGTTCGGAACGATGCCGAGGGCGTCGAACAACTCCTCCATGAGAAACCCCGAGAAGGCCATCGTCACGAAGAACACGCCGAGGATGTAGGCCATCACCCTCCAGCCGTAGTATTTCCGATAGATGTTCAGCACGAGAATCGTGACGAGGTCGGCGTAGACGAACGCGATGACGCCGGCGAAGCTGACGCCGCCACCCCAGAGCGCGACGGCGAACGGAACGTTGCCCATGCTGCCGACGAAGCTGATGACGGCGATTGCGACGCCCATGATCGCGTTTTCAGCGCTGACGAGCAATCCGTCGCCCTGCAAGAACAACGCATTCCACACCCACTGTGGGACGAACACGATGACGAACCCCGAGATGAGAAAGCCCGCGATGACGTCCGTCCAGATCATCGACCACTCCTTGCGATACTGGTTCCCGAGCTTGTACCAGCCGCCCCACGAGAGCAGTTCGTCGCGCCAACCACCGCTGCTGGCCATCTCCTGCTCATAAGTCTCCATACAGCCCGCCGAGCAGAATTTCACAGTTTCGCCACCATCAGTCACGAGCGAGTATTCGTCTTTGCCTTCCATCCCACAGGTCGGGTCTTCGGTGACACCCTGTTCTCTATCACGCTGGGTGAGTTCCGCTCGCACGTCCTCGAAGAGATTTTCAGGGAGCGTCAGATGAACAAGCAGTGCCATGACGGCGATGAGAATGACGCCGCCGAGGAGTTCGGCGACGAGGAATTCCCAACCGAGCAGTAGCAGGATCATCAAGCCGAGTTCGACGATGAGATTCGTCGAGGCGAACATGAACGCGAGGAAGTTCACGACGTGAGCACCTTTTTTGAACAGCCCTTTGCCAATGGCGACAGCGCCGAAACTACAGCCGCTACTCGCAGCACCGAACAGCGTCGCCTTCGTGAGGCCTGAAAGGTCACCCTCGCCGAGGACCTTCGCCATCCGTTCCTTGGAGACGTACACTTGGACGAGGCTGGTGATGACGAGCCCCATGATGATCGCCCACGCGGCGACCCACAGAAATCCGAGGCCGATGCGAAGCGATTCGAGAACCCCATCGACGAGCGTTGTCGGCATAGTTCGAATAACGCAGGCATCATTTTTGTCGGTTACTGCTCAGAATCCGAAGAAAGAGAGGTGCTATATCGCACTTTCAAAGCAATCCCGACCGGACTTGATGGAGATATAGAAGAGAATCATTGAGGTCTACTGGATGAATGAAAGCATTGCACTATCGACTCTCCGCTGTTTGAAGGCTAGTTTCGCCCGATCGAGAGCGGGCAAGCAACCACTATTGCATTGACATGAGCAACAACGTTTTGCGAGTACCGGTTTGAGCCGTCGATTTCTCTTATCTTGGTTTCAGCCGGTTTCATGGTTCTACAACCCTTGCTTTGGTTCGAAAGTTATCGGTGATATTACCTGAACTGGGAAAGCCATAATCGCAATAAATGATCGGCGTATTAGTAGATACTGTATCATGTCGACGACGAATACGCTCGAAACGGAGATGCTAAATCGTTCGGTGAGATTCAACTATTCCGAGCATTGGGTCGGATACTCGTTGTTCCTGCTTCGAATCGTGATGGGGTGGACGCTCTTCCAGGGTGGAATCACCAAGCTCATCACCTATCTGGATGCAGATCCGTCGAACAACTGGACTGCTGCCGGGTTCTTGACCGGTGCAGTCCCTGAAGGAAATCCATTGATGGGCTTCTGGGGGAGTCTAGCTGGCAGCCCGCTTATCGACCTACTGAACATGTGGGGACTCACCCTGATCGGACTCGCACTCCTCTTCGGCGCGTTCGTCCGCTGGAGCGCGTTCTGGGGAGGGGTGATGATGCTGTTTTACTGGGCGGCTAGCCTCGAAGGTGGTCTGCTGGCTGGACTCCCGCTTGCCAATGGCTGGGTCATCGATGACCACATCGTGTATGTGGTCCTGTTGTTCGGCTTAGGCGCGTTCGGTGCTGGACGGATTCTCGGGCTCGATGCGTATCTTGAACGGCTTGGTGTAGTGCAATCGAATCCGTGGCTCCGGTATCTATTAGGGTGAGCGATCCGTTGCAAATTGCTCTCTTCGGCCCAACAGGAGGAACGGGGCAGCGCCTGACTGCGCAGGCTATCGATGCCGATCACAAAATTCACGCGCTCACCCGATCTCCAGAAAAGCTACAACGGAAACGTGAAGTCAGAGTTATCGAGGGAAACGTGCTTGATTCCGAGGCTGTAAAGACTGCTGTGTTGAATAGGGGTACGGCGGCGGGATAGACCGTCACATCGGTAAGGACGAAGCCGAGGATGGCCGATATG
>NZ_JBNTJU010000030.1:0-28540 GCF_051195015.1 Halococcus sp. AFM35 | reverse complement strand
GGACAACGCAAGTCTCTCGCTTCAATGCCTTTGATCTAGCGACCGATCCCGACGCCGTCTAGTGATTCAACAGAGCCGAGCATTCCCCATCGACCGATCATCCAGAGATCCGCAGGAGAAAGCTCACCAAAACGAATATGCTCATATGTAGCACATTGTTGGTGGAGAGCCCTCTTGCGGTTTCGCTGAATCTCGGACGAATCAGGAGCCGGTGTCTGAACTCCTCTGTGCAGTGATCGCTGCTCGCCATCAAGTCGCGACTACCCTATCAACAATCTCCTACAGATGAGCGAACGAATAACACCCGCACGCCTGGACCAGTCGTACTGCTTCGAGCACGTGCTTCACGCACCGCGAATTAAACCGGTGTAGCGTGTCATAGAACTCTTCACCCGCCTCAGCATCAGCCCGAAAACCAGTGTTTGAGAAGCAGCTAGTGTTGTCGCTATTCAGAGCCAGCGGTAGCAAGCCTCTCAACCGGCTCCTAAAAACCATGCCAACCGTTCTATGACACCCTGCCGGCGGGATAATCCCGGTCTTAGGTCGATGTAAGGACCACAAACCCCCACCAAAGGCAAGGACGGTAAGAGGAAGCCGGGCCTTCGCCCATGCATGGGGATGGGGGGTACAATCACGGTGCAGCAAAAGCCCGGTCCTTAAGGAGTGACTGACCGCCGCAAGGCGGGAGGGAGCGAGTAGGGCGGGATACATTACTGATAGAGCACGTTTTTACGGCGTACGCCGGTATCAGGACTATGGCCGACCAAGAGTATGAATACCGAGTTGAACCTGCGTTTCTCTCTCCCACCGAACTTCGGAACGAGCAGTACAAACTCGAAGACCTCTTCAACGAGCTCGCTGAGGATGGCTGGATCTACGAGGACGTTGCCGTCGTTGATCCGTCCTCGTTGTTATTTTTCTTTCGCCGTCCGGTTGAATCAGAATAACCGGCAACTGCTATCCATCGGTTTGCACTCTCGTGTGCGGGTTTTGCTGCCCAACTACTCAACCGATGCTTCGAAGCAATTGTCTAGGGCGCTATTTCCATTCGATATCGTTCGATCGGCCTTCGCTCCGCAGGATGAACGGACCAATCGCTAGCGTGCGCTTGGTGATCGTCACGAGACGTAGGATGAATGCTGTGAGAAACAGAAATGGGACGGAACCAGCAGTCGCCCCAGCACTGACGATCCAGATGAGATTATCGATTCCCAGAAACGTCCCCGGAAATGAGGATGGAGCGAGGTATAGTGCGAGTGCCGAGGTGGTCACAAGCGAGGGCACCGAGAGATACAACATACCACGCGAGAGGTCGACGAGCTGCCACTGGAAGTATAACGTTTTAATATGTTCGCGTGCCGGCCCGTAAAACCCAAGAATGTCGATGAGGTCGATGAGTTTGCGACGGGTGTCGCGGTTCATTGTCTCCCCAAAGGCGTTTTGCAGTCGGCGTGCCTGATGGATCTTCCAAGAGTAGTTGTAGTCGAGCGCTGCCTTCACCACAGTGTACTCGCCGAAGTCACGGTCTTCGAGTTCGTCGCTGACAACGCTTTCATTGTCGTAGATGTCGTCAGTGAGTTCATCGACTGCATCGCGGAAGTCGTCGTCCTCGTCGTCAGCGGCCTCTTCGAGAGCTTCGGCCTTTTCGGTGGTATTTTCGACGAGTGCGCGGAGAAAGGCGTTGGGTTCGGGGGGACTCTCCGAGCCGAAGATGTCCTCGACGTCCGCCCGAAATCCCATCGATCCCGACATTCGGTCGCGTTGATCGCCAAGTGGGCCGAATTCTTGTGACAGAACGACAAGGCTGATTGAGACGACAAGGGTCACGCCGGTGATGAGCGCGCCGACGTATGCCTGAAATACGTATCGTGTCGGGGCGTACTGTTCCATGAATTGCCGGAACGTGGGGACGGCATATGCACCGAGAGCGACGAGTATCACGAACATGGCAACCGCGAGCACAAGGGAAAGCAACCGTCGGTTCACGTTGAGGAGGATGTAGAGACGAAGTTTCGCACGGCGGCTCCCGATCCGCTCTCGCATCGTATTACCGGGTGAAGACCCACTCATCGCTTTACCGTATCCATTCTATTGTGTGATTTTGCAGCCACGTACATATGTTGTCGGTCGGCGGCAGACTGGCGAGGAGCGACCAATCAATTTACCATCTGTTCTCTGTCGGATATTGAAACTTGAATCGAGATCGAATCTATCAATTTGAAAACTGTAATCGCAATCGTTTTGCCGAACGCTCATCTCGATAGATCGTAACGCCAATTCCGCTGGCGGATCAAACATCGGCCAACGATGGACGAGGAGTCAGCTCAGGTCTTCCTTCCACCGCGTGAGCGATGCTTCGAGCGTCTCCGTCTCGCCCGCTTCGGCGAGACGGTGACGTGTGTCCATTGCGGAGATGACGCCGTCGTCAAACGCGGAACCACCGACAAGGACGCCCAGCAGTACCGGTGCAAGCACTGCGAGACCTACTTCAGCGACCTCACGAAGACGATTTTCTGGCAGCATCGCTTCGAACTCGAAGAGATGTTCTACATCGTCAAGGAGATGCGATCTGAGCCGACCGCTCAGATCGCTCGGGATCTCGACCGAGACTACGAAGCCGTCCTCAACTTCGTCCACAAAGTTCAGGACGCCAGCGGTGATATCGACGAGTTCGACCTCTACGACGTGTGTGAAGCCGACGAGGTCTACGTCACGGCTGGTGAGAAAGGACTCGAAGACGAGAACGGGAGTCCGCGCTCGCGCGGACTCTCAAAAAAGGACGCGGAACCTTCGAGTCAGACAAACCGCCAGTCTTGACACTCGTCCGTCGGGATGACGGACGAGTTCGGTTTCTCGTCTGTGAAGATCTGCAAGATGCTGACGAAGATATCGCCGAGTACGGCGACGGAAGCGTCATCCTCTGCACTGATGGCTACACGATCTACGACGACATCGAAGACAAGGAGGGGGTGGACGGCCATCTGGCCGTCACCCACTCCGACACCTACGTGATCGGTGACGCCCACACGAACACCTGCGAGAACCGCCATAGTTTTCTTCGTCAGTGGCTAGCGAAGTTCCGCGGTGTCTCGAAACACCACCTCCAGAAATACCTCGGCTTCCTCGAACTGAAACTCAACTCACCGAATGACTGGTTCGAGAAACTGCTGTGTTACGATGTATCGGGATGAGCGAAGTGAGTTCTCTCTCGGCTCCTGCTGCCCGACTCAGAGAACACATCGATTCCGAGTAAATCTCCGTCGTCTTCGTTATCTGTCCTCAAATTCATCAAGTATGTACTTTTCGAGGTCGGGGTGATCGAGGCCAGCGCGCAGTAGCCCTTGCATAAAGTGTCGGTGTTTCTCAACCTTTGGCTCATCATTTAGCGTTCGTTCTGCGTTGAATTTTTCGAAGCGATTTTGGACCCCGTCTTTCAAATCAGGGGTAATGTAGAGAGGGAATGGCGAGCGAGAGCGTGCTGTGTCCTTCTCATTTGTTCCTTGCGTGCCTGACGTAGTATCCGTGGTAGGCGTAGATTGCGTGATTTGCGTAGATTCTGCAGCATCCGTGGATTCCATGCTCTTCGTATATTGTGAGTCGTCACTTTCTGATTCGGCTTGATCAGTATCCCGGGTTCCTTCGAGCCGGTCGCCGAGCATCTCTCCGAGAGCGTCATCATCTTCTTCAGGCATAGTGAGCCTCCATGTGGGCGGCGAGACGGTTGTAGATATCACGGACCTCTTCGGCTTTCTGTTCGCGGTGACGGTTCGTCGGGTCGAATCCGAATACAGAGTGATTCTGATCGAACGCGCCCTCGATGGCGACTGTTTCTGGGACAATGAACGTGTTTTCCTCGCCCAAATTATCGAGAAACCACTCTAATCGGTCGTCGCTGATCTTGTTCTGGGTCAAGGCGTTCACGACGGCCCCGAGGATGCCAATATCACGCTCAAATTCATGTTCGAGTTGGCTGATTTCTTGGGTAAGTAAGTTCATCGAGAACGTGGCGATAGAGTCCGCCCGTGAGACAAACAATACATTCCCGGCAGCGAGAACCGATCCATCAGCGAGTGGTCCAAGGTTAGGGGGAGAGTCGATGATGATGTAATCGTAGTCGGTTTCGATTTCGTCAAGCACCATGTCGAGGCGTTCGAGAGAGCGGTTCGCCGACCAGAGCTCGCGTTCGAGTTGGAAGTTACTTCCATGGGCGGGGAGCACATCGAATTCGTTGTGAGCTCGGATGATATCGTTGACCTCCTCAAAGCGCTCGAAGTCGAGCATGAGGTCGTACAGCGAGACGGCATCCCCGTTGACATAGTACTCACGGAAACCGAGGGTAATCGTTGTGAATCCCTGTGGGTCGGCGTCGACGAGAAGAACATTGTTTCGTTCTGTGGGGATCTCTGCAGCAGCAAGCGCTCCTGAGAGATTGATCGCAGTAGTAGACTTCCCGACACCTCCCTTCTGCATAGCGATGGCGAGTTTGTTCGTCATCGGCACCCCAGCACGGTTAGACCGGTATCGATGTCGGCTCTGGTTTGTAGTGTGCGCAAATTGCGTACACTGTGTGAAATTTGTAGATCACGTGACGCACACCAATTTGTGAAATGGGGTATTTCACATACATCACGAAACCCTTCGAAGACATCTATTCCCGGTGCTGTATCTCTATTCTCTCTTGTTTTCTCCACTCTCATGCTGTCGAGCACATGCCGTGATTTACGTGCATTGTTCATAAACCTATGTCAGACGCAAATTACACAATCTGCGGAATTTACGTACTACATGTAAATTATCGTCTGTGCGAAGCAAAGTTCCTGTCTTGATGCTATCGAAGTGTGTCTCGAGGAATTGCCGGCAATGCGTATCGAAGCGTTGACGCTGGCGATGCCGTGATATTGTTATCAACTCATTGATAGAGCCGAGATGAACTGCTCACAAGCCGCGAGTAACGACACTCGGCAGCAAAGCATCGGACGCCCCTGTACGCGACCTTACGATCCCATTAGGAGAGACTCCCTGAATATGACTGATCGCGCTCAACAACAGTCTCCGGGATAAAGCGGATGAACGCATACTTCTCGGCGACATCGCCTAAATCCTGAAATTGCTCATCCCACTCTGATTCATCATCTCCGAGATACTGAGAGAGAAGACGCTCACCTCGATCTCCCTCGAACGGTTCGACAGTAGCGTGTCCACGCAACCCGACGTGCTCGACGCGCCCGGTCTCTGGGTCGAAATCAACTATCGAGACCGCAGTACGGGAGTCCTCCTCGATCCGGTCCGGGAATGTCTTATTTGAGAGCGTAGCGATAATCCAGACCGCACCATCCTCCCAGAGAAACCAGAGGGGAGATACCCGAGGACCCTCCTCGGATGCAGTTCCGAGATGACAAAAGAGTGGACGAGACAGAAATTCTTCTAACTCAGCATCCAGCGTGTCTTCGACGATTTCCATATCTGTTGTCCAGACAGGAGTGGATAATCGGTGTTTCGCTGCGGCCCCCGCGCTGCGACATGGGATGAGTAAGAGAGTATGTGAGTCGCGCGGCTGGCATTCATGGAATACCTGTTGGCGAATTGGCGGTCAAAAACGAATGTTTTGGGACATGATAGTAGATTATCATTACTGATTCCAGCTGACACAGAGCGTCGTGCAGCGCATCACGGGCTCTATTCAGCCTCAATATACGACTCAAGGTCGTCAACCACTTCGTCAACCACGCTCGCTCTGAGCCGTCCCTGAACGTTTCTCGTCTGATCATGTTTGATCGTCCCGACTGTCCAGGGAGAGATATAGCTCGTCCGCGGTGGTTGGCCGTACTCCCAATCACTCGCTGTCAGCTGACGCCCACCCGGATGTGATTTCGTCGTGAGGATCATCCCGATGTATTCCGAGTCCGCGTACGGCAACGAGGTGTTGCTAATGAGTACCCACGGTCGGGGATTCGATCCACTTCGGTACGGATCAACTGCCCAGACCACATCCCCGCGCTGGTAGGTCATGCGTCCCCACTCTGCTCGTCCTCATACGGATTTTCCGCGTGTTCGAGCCATTCGTCCATCTCTTCGTCCGGGAAGCGTTCCTCAGCGGTTGCGAACGTCTGTGACATCGCTGCATACGATGCCAGTCGGTCGTCATCCCCGATTGTCCAGTATTTCCCTTTGTGCCTCACCAGTCCGCGCTCTTCGAGTCGTGAAAGAACCGGGCCGATACTGCCAGCCTTCACGTCAGTCCCCTCGATGATCTCGTTCTGCCGAAACGCCGTATCGGGATGTTCCGACAGAAATCTGAGCACGCGCTGGGCATTCGACCCCTCGGTGAGATCGAGCGCCTTCTCCGGAAGATGGTCGAAATCATCAGTAGTGATGGGCACGGTCGTGTACTACAACGTATCTTGGCGTATTAAAACCTATTCCTCCCAATTACGTGGCGGGTGTTCGTGCGACCGGACGGTTCACACCACTAATTCGTCGATCAATCTTGCACGGCGGGTCCCGTTACGAGCGCTAGTGCCTCTTATCGCTCCTCGTGATTCTTATCCTGCCTACGCGCTTCGCCCTTTCCTACCAACATCAGACACACAGAAATTGGAAGCGATTAGAGGCTGACGCTGAGGCATATCTTTATGAGGTGGTGTGTGGTTGGTTGACTATGCTATGAAATCAGCAAATAGACGAAATTTCATGAAAGTACTCGGTGTCGTTGGCGGAACATCACTCGTCGGAGCTGGCACTGCGGCAGCCAATTCGGACGAGCACCACGACCACGGTCACAAATCCAATACCCAGACGGGCCAGTGCCAGTGCCTCACGGACGACCCCTTTGTTGGGACGTGGACGGCCTCAGTCGTGCCGCCGGGTATGGAGGGGTATTCCCGGACTGGGTTCGAAGACCAGACACTCCGGTTCATCGTTCGCGCGGATACCGCCGGGTCGGAGGTGCGTATCCGCCTCTCAAATACATTTGGTGATCGACCGGTCACGTTCGACCATGCTGAAATCGGCTTCCAAGACGAGGATGCTGCAGTTGTCCCTGGAACGAATACGCTTCTGACGTTTGGTGGGGAACAAGAGGTGATGATCCCCGCTGGGGCGATGGTCTACAGTGACCCGGTATCACTCAGTGTGGAGCCAGGGCGGTACCTCACTGTGAGCCTGTATACGCAGGATGATACCGGTCCGGCGACGTGGCATCCCCTCGGGATCGAAACATCGTATCTTGCCGGTGGCGATGATGCCGGGGACGTTTCCGGTGATCCGTATACGAAAGAGCTGTTTTCGTACTACTTCCTCGAAGGTGTGGATGTGCTCCCGAAAGAGAAGACAGAGGGGGCAATCGTCACGCTCGGCAATTCGATTACGGATGGCTTCCAGCTCAGTCAGATGCCGGAGCAAGACAATCCCTATCCATACTACCTTGCCCAGCGCATCAATGACCATTCTGACGTTGACCGGACAGTGCTGAACACGGGTATCTCCGGCAACCGCATCCTCAGTGATAGTGGCACGGCTGGTACCAACGCTCTCGCACGCCTCAATCGAGACGTCATTGCCCAGCCTGGCGTGACTGATGTGATCATCCTTGAAGGCATCAATGACATCGGCTATCAGGAGCCGGATGTGACCGCCCAGCAGATCATTCAGGGCCTCAAGCAGATTGCAATTCGGTGTCATGCCCACGGACTGGATATCTATGCTGGGACGTTGACCCCGACGCGGGGGACCGGTGGCGGGTACAGTTCGCCCACAGCCGAAGCGAAACGAGAGATGGTCAACGAGTTCATCCGAACCGGTGAATACTTTGACGGGGTATTTGACTTCGATACGGCCATTCAGGACCCGGATCAGCCTGACCGGATTCTGCCGAAGTTTGACAGCGGTGACCACCTGCATCCGAGCAACGCAGGCTACCGGAAGATGGCTGAAATCATCGACCTCTCGCTGTTCAAAAACGAGTGCCAGGAGAAGCACGCTAAGAAACATCACGGGCAGGGTCATGATCACGGCCACGGTAGTTCGCCGAAGAAAGTAGGCACCCCCTCCGATTGACCTACGCCCATCCCTCTCCCGTGTTATGTGTCACTGAAAACAAGGTGTGATGACCCTTACCGGATACGCCGGACCGTCAGATATGTTGTTGATGCATCTGGTGCAACCGTGAGCTGGTGCTTAGTGTTCTGGTGGCCCGAGTTGCAGGGGCGAGAGACAGGTACTGTGGCTTCATTGCCGTGGCCAGAAACGAACGTTTCCCGCCAGACTGGTCAGAAGGTGGGTCTCTTTAACTCAGATTGAGGATGGTGAGAAGGTGGCTGAATTGGGTCGGTTGAATACTGGAAACGATGGAGGGAGGGATACAGCCAAAAGGCCGCTATTGGGCTTCCAACCTCGGTATTTACATCTCGATACCGGGGTGTTGCCACGCCGATCAGGCTGGGGCGCTCCCCCGCAAACAAAGGAGTGTCTGCTGCAGGGTTGCTCACTTTGTGGGATGTGGTTCCTGCCGTTCTACTATTTCGTGGACTGTCTCGTCTTCGTGCTCGAAAGCGGTATACAGAGCTTCTTCATCAGTGAGTGCTGTACCGCTTGTCCATCCGCACTCCGTACAACTGTACCACGTCATTCGTGCTTGTTTCTGTCACACAAGTTAGTCGAAACTGTCACTCAGACAATGGTAGCAGATATTGTTTCCGATAAAGGGTTCTGGCATTCCCCCCCCCGCATCTTTCACAGAGTTGAACACGCTCCGCTATCTCGGATCGTTCATCTAGTTGCATGGCATCACCATCAAGCATTGCAAGTCCCTTCAGCAAATACATATCGGATATTTTCAGATTCCAGAGTCCGAACAGAGCAAATTTGCTCCCAGAGATGCCTCTATACTGCCGATCACGCACGCCTCACGCTATTGTGTGATCGATGCGCTCCGCCATTCGCTTCTCCCCCTGCACTACTGACGAGGCCGCCTCATGTCTTCCGGAGGAGTCGGAGGCTGGCGGGACAAGAATGAGACTGTTATCCCGATCTTCACCCCTATGTCGGGGTTAGCGTACAACTCCGACACCGATTCGTACCTTGGTCGCGGTTGAGTCGCTCTCGCCCGATTCTCCCTCAGTCTCACTCGATATCCGATGCCCAAATGTCGGGGTTTCCAAGCAAAGGCGACACCACTGCGCAGCGAACGCACTGCTAGTCCACAGTTCCAGAAATGCTGGCTCACCAGCGAGAAGTGCCAGACTGCCGCCGGCCATGCTACACCATGTTTTATGCCAACGAGCGACAATTCATCAAACAGCAACTTCGATCTCCCGGAAACCACCCCATGGTCGACACCACACAAACCGAACGCGAGGTGAACGAAGGCAGCACGGACACAACCGAGACCGAACGCACCACCGCCGAGCAGACGCTCACCGGCTGCCCGGAGTGTGACGGTCGTCTCGCACACGATCACAAGCACGGCGAGACCGCCTGCGTCGAGTGTGGCTTCATCGTCGACACCGACGAGATCGATCACGGCCCCGAGTGGCGAGCCCATACCAGCAACGAACGCGAGCAGCGCTCGCGCGTCGGCTCGCCCACCACGAAGATGCTCCACGACGAGGGTGTGTCGAGCGAGATTGACTGGCGCAACGAGGATGCCTATGGCAACAGCCTGTCGAGCCGCCAGCGCCGGAAAATGAATCGGCTTCGCAAGTGGCACACCCGCTCACAGACTTCAGATCCTCAAGAGCGCAACCTCAAGCATGCCCTCGGCGAAATCGAGCGGATGGCGAGCGCTCTCGGTCTGCCACAATCGACCCGTGAAACCGCGAGCGTGATCTACCGCCGGGCGCTTGATGAAGACTTGCTGCGTGGTCGGTCGATCGAGGGGATGAGCACCGCTGCGGTGCACGCGGCCGCGCGACAGGCTGAGATCCCCCGATCGCTCGATGAAGTTGCTGCTGTCTCTCGCATCGATCAGCTCCCGATCACACGAACGTATCGCCACCTCACCCGCGAGTTAGGGCTCGAAATCGAGCCTGCGGACCCGCTGGATTACATTCCCCGGTTCGCCTCGGACCTCGAACTCTCCGAGGAGGCCGAGCAACAGAGCCGCGACCTACTCACGAATGTGGCCGAAACCGACGAAAGCTACCTGAGCGGGAAGAATCCCGTCGGTCTTGCAGCTGCTGCGGTCTACGCTGGAGCATTGCTCACGAGTGAGAAAGTCACTCAGCCAGCCGTGGGCGAAGTGGCCGATATCTCCACGGTCACTATCCGCAACCGATACCAAGACCTACTTGAGATCGGTGAAGATCTACAAGTCCGGTAAGCCAATCCCGTTAATGCATAACCTCGCTAGAGTATTGCCGAGCACCGCGCTATGAGAGTTCAGATTCGTGGCGTCTACGCTACTACCCTGACTCACCTCTTCCATAAAGCCGACCATGCGGTGGTGCAGGTATCCTCATAAGGAGCACAGCGGTAGCTGCTCTAACTGCTTCGAGGTGGGGGTCAGTACGCACCGATTGCAGCGATGTTCGCACCAGCAATACGATCAGGGTCATCACCGGAATACCGAGCGACAAACTGCCACGCCTGCCCGTCGGCAAGACTCTCTCGGGCAACCCACCCCTGGAGGAGGATGTCATCTCCATTCGCGAGGAACTGCACTTTGACACGTACTTGGTCGAGAGTGGTATCCGAGATATTTTTCAGCCGTCCGACGACTGCAGCAGTGCTCGAACTGTCGGAGACAAGCGATGCGCCGAGGAATGCGATAGCGCCGTCCTCATACAGCGAGGCTTGCAGTCCGTTGTTGAGTGTTTTCGATCCGGTACTGGGTGGTGTCGAGACTGGACCATAGGCAGGACCAGCGTCGAGACTGGTACTTCCGAGGGCAGCCCCTACGCCAGCGAGCAGTATCGCCCCACCCCCGGCACCGGCTGCAAGAAATTCCCGGCGATCCATATACAATACCTACTCGTCCTCTCGATGATAGCATTTCTGGGTAGCAACGGACACCAGCACGATGGGCCCTCGTTCAGTTCGCCGTTTAGGTCACGTCATCTTTCTGTGATGGTGGCTTGATTGGAGTCAGAAAGAAGCAGCCTTTGAGACAGAAGAGAGGATGATGTGACCCTCATCTACCCATTGATTAGAAAACAACGGTGTGGTTGTGACGCTCTTAGACAGTACTCTCGTCAGTTCTGATGTTGATCATGTATGATGCTCAGTCCATCCGGACGAGAACCTCACCAGCACCGTATCGTGCACCATCTCTTTGGTATGGACACTTTTTTCAGAGGTATTCACCACGAGCTTCGTAGACAGATGGATCGTCGTCGTACTTACGAGCGACTTCTTCCAGTGTTGTGAATTCTGCGTTCTCGTGACTCTTGACGTAGTTAATGAACTCTTCGAGATGAGGGATCATGTGGGGTAGTCCGTGGAGATCGGGGTGGATAGTGAACGTGTAGACGCCAGCACCACGGCGATTATAGAGATAGTCGAACTGTCGTTTGTAGTACTGTTCGTACATCATTTCAGGGTCCTTGTAGCCGGCATGATAGAGTGGCTGTTTGATGAACAACATTGCAGGGATGTCATCCCGGTACCAGCTGATAGGGATTTCCACGACATCGGTTTCTTCACCGTATTCGTACGGTGTCGTCCACGAATTCGGTTCCTGATCGTAGTCGATTTTCTCCCAGCTATCGCCTTTCCGCATGTAGCCCGGTTCGAACTCCCGTTCCATGAGGCTACTATCGTAGAGGAAGTCGTACTTCTCGACGAGATCCGGCGTGTTTTCACTGAACTCCCACCAGCTCGCGCGATGACCGACTGGTTTCTCGCCAGTCACTTCCTCAACGAGGTCGATTGAGAGTTGAAGGATTTCGTCCTCCTGTTCGCGTGAGAGATCGGTCGGATTTTCGTGCGAGTAGCCGTGGACCCCGATTTCGTGACCAGCGTCCGCGACTGCCTGAACCTCCTCGCGGAACGTTTCGATGGTGTGTCCTGGAATGTACCACGAGGTGTCGATGCCTTCGTCTTCGAATAGTTGGAGCATACGCGGGATGCCCTCATTGCCGGCGGAGAGTCCGCGTGAGAGGTCTGCTGGTGAATCCTCGCCTCCATACGATCCCAGCCAGCCAGCAACACAATCCGCGTCGACACCGATTGCTACATCAATATCACTCATTGTGACCGCTTACTATCTCACGCGCGTAGCCGATAGCCGTAATCGTCGTCGCAAATATCTCCGGCTTCTGTTCGCATCCGGATCGGAATCCTGTTCTTCATGAATTCGTCTCGAATGCCTCGCGGAGAGTTGTGAGATCGGCCGTCCCACAGTCCTCAATAAGGAGCATGAGTTTCAGACGTGCCTTGTGAGCGGGGAGATCACCGCCGTCGATGATACCATGCGAATGGAGAGTCTCTCCGCCGCCGGGCGTTCCATACACGGGAGCAACTGCCCCACCCTGACAGCGCGAGGTGATGACGACTGGAATATCCGCTTCGAGAACTTCGCGGATGGCCTCGCCGAGTGCGCTCGTCGTATTGCCAAGACCGGTCCCCTCGACGACGATGCCCTCAACACCCCTTTCGAGGGCAGCGTTCACCTGCTGTGCACCGACGCCGATTCCCGTTTTCACCATGGCGACGTCGGCTGACGTTGTCGTAACCTCGATTGCGTCCGATTGACTTCCCGGTTCGCAGTGGATGCGTACGCTTTCACGGGTGAAGTGGGCGACTGGGCACTTGTCCGGAGAGACAAACGCCGAGAGGGCGCTCGTGTGTGCCTTCGTGACGTCGCGTGCGGCATGCAGTTCCTCGTCGAAAGCAACATAGACGCCGCCCCTATCGCGGAACCGTTCGTGACTCGCCGCCCGCACCGCGGTGAGAAGATTGCTCGGTCCATCGGGACTGATTTCGTCCGAACGGCGCTGTGCTCCCGTGAAAACGACTGGTGCATCGAGGTCGAGGACGAGGTCCAGGTAGTAGGCGGATTCTTCCATGGTGTCCGTCCCATGGGTGATGACGACGCCATCGGCGCCACCATCAACGGTTGTGCGCGTTCGCTCGATTATCGCTATGAGCGACTCGATATCCATGTCGAAGCTCGGCGTCTGTACGACTTCAGTCGCCTCAATATCGGCGTACGATTCAAGTTCTGGCACGGCTGCGATGAGCTCTTCACCACTCTTGCTTGGCGTCGCTCCGTTCTCTGTTTGTGTACTCGCGATTGTTCCACCGGTGCTCAGTACAGTAATTGCTGCGGACATTCTCGGTACGTGGTAGTGCTCTACTGATATTTAAGCAAACGGCAATCGATGTCTGAGACGGCGAAGCAGTTTATTCGCTTGACCGATTGTGACTGTTCATGTCGGCTGAGTCGTTCACACTTGCGGCGGCACAAGCAGAACCAGTGTACCATGACAAGGAGGCAACGCTCGACAAGACCTGTCGCTGGATCAAGCGAGCTGGAGACGACGGCGCGGACCTCGTCGTATTCCCCGAGACGTACTTCCCCGGGTATCCCTACTGGCGAGGAAGCGTTTCGATCCCACGATGGACCGATCTCATGGTCGATCTGCAGAAAAACAGTCTCCACGTTGATGATGAGGCAATCGATGTGCTCGGGGACGCAATCAACGACGCGAACGTTCACGTCGTTCTCGGAACGAACGAGTTGAGCGACCGCAAAGGCAGCGACACCCTCTACAACACGCTGTTTTACTTTGATCGGTCGGGCAAGCTAATCGGACGACATCGAAAACTTATGCCGACTCATGAGGAACGCGCTATCTGGGGTCGGGGTGAGCCTGAAAGTTTGCGAACCTACGAATCCGATATCGGACAGCTGGGGGGATTAATCTGCTATGAGAACCATATGACCCTCTCCAAAGCTGCACTGACAGCCAAGGGTGAGGAAATCCATGCTGCAGTCTGGCCGGGTTTCTGGGAGCAGCACGGCCATCCGGGCGACAAATCCCGAGCAACGGACTCGACTGCGGTGGATTCCTGTGATATCTATCCCGCAGTCCGTGAGTATGCATTTGAAACGCAGTCGTTCGTCGCCTCTTGCTCGGCGTACATGAGCGATGACATCCCAGAGGAATTCAGCGAAGACGAGCTTGGGTTCAACGTCGCCGCTGGAGGAAGTATGCTCGTCAATCCCGCAGGCGTCGTCAAAGCAGGACCAGCAGTCGATGAGGAAGTGCTTCTCACGGCGGAGTTCAGCCGAGACGAACGTCGAGCCACGAAAGCGTATTTCGATGCGATGGGGCATTATACACGCTGGGACGCGGTAAACTTGGAGGTGAGTGACGAGCAGTATGAGCCGGTCCATACCCACACCCATGACTCGATGAATGGGGAGTCCGGTTCACGCCGGACTAACGGAGCGCTGTCACCAGCAGAGATACAAACGATTGCCGACGAACACGAGGTATCGATCGAAGCTGTTGAATCGGTTGTCGCTGCTGTTCAAGATCAGTAGCTGTCGTTACTGAAAACCGACCTTCGGTATATGGCATCGACGGACACAGCGAGGGTGTTACTCAGAGAAGCGCTTACCAGATACGCCTGCACCGCCCGTGCTGCTGCGTTCAATCCATTATCCTCCTAGAGTCCGATACGGGATCGATCTCTTCTAAGGGTCGAGTTTCGGATATGTGTACTCGCGATTAGAGAGCTAAGGACGAGTACGACGGTCACAAAACCACCAATTCGCGCCCTGAGGCTGCTTGCGGTACTCTCATCCTTCAACGTTCGACAGGCGGCGTCTCCACAGTTTCTACTACCAGTTCTTGAATAAAACATCCGTTGAGAACGATTATGTTTTGACGAGATACACCTCTCGAATCCGCCGTGGCAGCGTATCGACCGTTAATCCTCGTTGACAGGACCGGGATGCGTCACGTCGTTGGAGCGTTCGTCCGCGACTTCGTGGAGCGCGTTCGTGACCGTCCCGTGTTCGGACGCATGAGGGCGGCTGGGTGCGTCATCGTATCCATAGTCGAAGATACGGTTCCGATTGAGACTGAGTTTCGTGAACTTCGGCTGGAGCAGGTCGAACAGCTCGAAGCGCTCTTCGAGATCGGGAAATCGCGCCTGGTAGTCAAGAATCACGTTTCGCGCGTGCATCCAGAACTGTTCTTCTGGGTAGTCCTCGTGCTCTTCAAGGAGATCTACGATGTACTGGAAGACGCAGATGAACAGTCCGGAGAAGATGAACTGGCAGAGTCCTTCAGGGGGCTCTTTTCGGAGTACATCATGCATTTCGTCGGGGAGCGCCTCCAGTTCATCGAGTGGCTGGTCGCTCACGTTCACGTCGTCAACGAAGTCCTTGATCGCGAGGCGCGTCGGGACATCATCTTCGACGACAAGGATCGTATTCTGACCGTGCGGAGAGAAGACCGTCCCGTAGCGATAGAGGAAGTGTAGCAGCGGTGGGAGAACGATGCCAAGAAACTCTTCGAGCCACTCGTCAAGGGTGAGGCCCGACTGTTCAACGAGACGTGAGATGTAGGGTGTACCGTCACTGTCGACATGCATTAATGCCGAGAGCGTGATTGCTTGCTCGTCGTCCTCAACGAAGGTGTAGATAGACTCGCGCCAGATGGCACCCAGCAACTCGTGGTACTGGTAGGGCGAGTTATCGATGTCGGCGAAATCGGAGTGGTCGTAGTTGATGCCCGCAATCTCCCCTGGAAGAATGAGGTCTTGGTTCTGGAGAAACTCGTCTCGTTCGTAGATTCCCTTGATATACTCGGTGACTATCGGTGCGAGTTCCGTCCGTTCACCCGGTAGCCCGCGCCAGACGAGTGTGTTGAGAATCCGCATGGGTACTTTCACATGGTGTTTCTCATCGTTATCGATGTTGACCAAAGTGCGAACCGACTGCTGTGGGAGATACTTGTCCGGCCCTTCACCGAGCGGGACGATCTCGTCAGCAGCGATATGGTCAGGAAACAGCGGGACGATACTGTTCTCCCACTGCCAGTCGTGGACCGGCAGGAAGTAGTACGCGTCCGGGTCAAGCCCTTGGGCGGCGAGGCGGTCACGGAATTTATCGTAGTGGTCACCGAGTTCACGCCGGACGAGCGAGTCGTGGGTGACATTCTCCATCCCGACGAACGTCGCGTTCTTCTTGCTGACGGCGGCCCATGAGAGCGTTACAGGCTCCTTCCGCTCGGGTGCGTACTCTCTGTAATCGTCGTATCCCCACCCAAGCCGGCCCTTATTGTAGGTGATCCAGGGGTGACCTGTCATCTCGCCTTCGAGGTGGGCATAATCGAGGTCCGTGGGGTCGAAGTCTTCGCGTTCTTGCTTACGCGCCTCAATGTGGGCATCGGCGAGGAGCGTCCGCTTGTACTCTCGAACGAGATTTCCCTCGGTGAGTCCGTCGAGATTCGTGGTTTCACCGAGATCGCGCAAAAGACGGAGCGGATCACCGAGGTCTTCCCACGCCTTGTTCGTGCGGCGTTCAATGGTGTCGTTGTAAACATGAAGTCTGTCCATCAACCGTTCGGCAGCCGCGAAGCGATAGCTGGCGTTTCCGAGGTTGAAACGGTAGCTGACACCGTCACCACCGGATTCAACTTTTTGTGGTGAGATGATCTCCTCGTAGGTAAATTCCTCGAGCATCTTCGTAAGGAGACGGCGTTCGACTGTCTCCCATATATCTGCGTCCAGTGCGTTCTGTAGCGTGGTATCGTTTGGATTCATGATTACTCGTTCTGTGTCAGCGGAGTTGATTCGCTCCCGTGAGCACAGGAGGCACCGGGCGTGTGTTCGACAAATTGTTCGAGCGAGAAGTCTTGGTAGATTGTGTCGGTGTCTTCGGGGTAGACCTCGCGGCCGACGAGCCGATTGACGAACTTCGTGTTGCGATAACAGCCGAGTCCGAGGTCGGGAACGCCGACACCGTGTGTATGGAGTTCGGCATTCTGGAGGAAGACATCTCCAGCCACGTCGATAGTAAGGCGATGGTCTTCGGACACGGCGAAACGCCCCTGTTTGTCCCAGTTGATTGCGTCTTCGAGCGGTTCGAGGAACCCGGGAATTGGGCGTTCGTAGCCTGTGCCGAGTATGACGACTTCACTCTCGTGGATGAACGACTCGTCAGCTTGCCACTGATGACAATCGAGGGCGTAGACATCGCCCACGGATTCGATGTTCCGTACAGCGGTCATTCCGAAGAGTCCAACGTCGGGGTCACGCTCACCGATGGAGCGCCGGTAGAGCAGGTCATAAATCGCAGCGCTGGTTCCTGGGTCAATTCCTTTGTACAACAGATCCTGATTCGGGATGAGCTCGTCTTTGACTCGTTGGGGGAGGTCATAGACGTACTGTTCGTACTCAGGCGTGAAGTGCTGGAGACCGAGTTTCGAATATTCCATTGGGAAGAAGCCATCCGAGCGCGTCAGCCAGTTAAGGCGGTAGTTGCGGTCGGATTGGCGTTCGAGGAGGTCCTGAAACACCTCGGCGGCGCTCTGGCCCGACCCGACGACTGTCACAGAATCGGCCGCAAGGACGCGTTCGCGGGTGTGGCGGTATCGGGCGGTGTGGAAGACGTCGCTTTCGGGGTGGTCCTGTAGGTGGTCGGGGATGTGCGGGCGCGAGCCAATGCCGAGTGCGAGGTGCTCGCCGCGATACTCGAAGCGCTCGCCGGAATCGAGGTTTCGGGCGATGACGACGTAGTGATCGCGTTCGTTGTCCCAACAGATTTCAGTGACCTCGCGCGAGAAGCGCGGCGAGTCGAGACTCTCGGCAACCCACCGAAGATAGTCATTATACTCGCGGCGCGGTATCTGGAAGGTCTCATAGAAATAAAATTCGTAGATCCGGTCCGTCTCGCGCAGATAATTGAGATAGCTGTAGGGGTTCGTCGGGTCCGCGAGCGTTACGAGATCAGCGAGGAACGGCACTTCGAGGCTCGTCCCTTCGAGAAGCATCCCCTCGTGCCAGTTGAATTCTGTATCTCGTTCGAGGAATACGGCGTCAACGTCTTCCCTGACATCGTCCAGCATGGCCGCAAGACCGAGATTAAACGGACCGATGCCGACGCCGATGATGTCGTGGACCGTTGGATCAGTCATCGACACTCACCCCGTGTGTCGGTGCGGCTGTCGGGTCGGTGAGCACGTTCGCTTCGAACTGTTCGCGCTCGCAGACCAGCAATAGAGCGTCCTTCTCGGCCTCGTCGAAGTGAAACTCCATCCGTGGCTCGAACCCACACTGCTTGAAGACGTGGATGGCACGCTCGTTGCGGACGTCAGGCTCCGCGACTACCCGCTGGGTCTCGGAATGGCGAAACTGCATGGCGACGACGGCCCGCAGTAGTGCGAGCGCGTAGCTGTTGCCTAGATACTCTTCCGGACCGATAAGCAGGTGGACACCCTGGTCAGTCGGGTCGGCATCGTAGTGGTTCGCAACGCCGTCCTCGGTCGCCCAATAGCACTCCCAGTAGCTCATCGGAACGTGGTCGAGACCCCCGATGTAGGGCGTGAGGTGGCCATCGGCGAGTTTCTCTGCGAGGCGGTCGCGGAACGCCGGCAGCGGGAGGTCGAGCTGCCAGTACGGTTTCACATGGTCGCTCCCGAGCCACACGTAGAGACGACCCAAATCTCGCTGTAGGGTTGCTTGACGGAGCGAGACTGTCTTGTCGATGCTCCGGTCGTGGTTCTGGTAGTCGTACTCGGTCGCGATGGTTGCGTCTGGTCCGGTCATGTATTGAGTTCGGTGACGAGTGGGTTCTTCACGTCCGAATAGACGGACTGGTTCTGTAGGTCGTTCTCTAGCTCATCCAGCCCCCGAAAGCGCGTCAGCAGGTTTGCCTTACAGGGGACCGTCTCGTCTTCGAGGAGCGGCCCGAGGAAATCCGACGAGGGCCGGTCGTAACGCTCGCGGGCACGTTCGAGTTCCTCGCGGAGCAGGCCGAGCAGCCGCATCTCGTCTGCGACCCCCGCACAGCCGAACGCGTTGACCATGCCGAGCGCGTTGTTCAAAATCACGTAGTAGCGCAGACGTTCGTCGGCGATGTCGTCGGCACAGACCGTCCCTGCGCGCTCGCCGACGCCCGGCAGGTACTCCTCGACATCGCCGTGCTTTGATTTGGGGAAGTAAAACCCCTGATTGTCGCGATAACGGAACTCGCTCGGGTAGCCCTCGGTGTCGAGGGTGAGCACCGAATTCTGCTGGTGGGCCTCGACGCCAACACCCTGTACGAGGTAGAGCCAGAGGACTGGCCGCACCGAGAGTTCGAGGTACTGGCGGAACCAGTCCGCGCTCACCTCACCCAACTCGCGGCCCTCGCGTTCAGCGATAGAATCCACGAGACGCCCCAGTCGTGATTTCCCCGCGATGGCATCCTGACAAAGCGAGACCACCGACGTTGCCTCGGTGTTGCCTCGGAAGGGGTTGGCCCGTAGCACCGTTTCAAGCCCCGACTCCTGCCCGTCGCCCGCATCGAGCGCGAGATATGCCGGGTCGCGGATGACTTCGAAGTTCGGGAACGCTTCGACAAGCTCGTCGCCGAAGCCGGTATCGAGGATCTCCGCGACGGCGACGCCTCGCTCCAGCTCGGGGCGTTTGTTCGTCCGAACGGAGTTGGTTATCATCACGTTCAGCGAGGATTTCACCATGAACGGCGCGTCCGGGCTGTAGAGTGTGCGGACGGAAGTTGTCGGGTAGAACTTGCGCCCGACGCTTCCGAGGTGTTCGAGACTGTTGCCAAGTAGGTCACGAACGCGCGTGGTTTCGAGTAGGTACTCGGCCTGCCATGGGTGGACGGGTAGGAGCACGTCGTCGCTCTCGACGTGTTCGGCGACGAACGACGCGGACACAACAGGGTCGTCACGCAGAGCCTCTTTCACCCATTGCGTCGCGCTCCGGTCGAGTGCTGAGTTGGCCGATACGAGACTCGGGTCGGCACGGAAGTAGTGGAGTGGGAACGAGCCGCGAAGCTCCGGCGCGTATGTTGTCTGGTTTCTCACAGCGATTCCTCGACGGCTCTTCGGCGTCGGATGGCGGTGGTGGCCGAAGACGAGCGCCTGCTCGGCGTCACGAAACGAGAGTTGCTCGTCGTAGAGTCGTTCTTCATCACCTGCGCGGGCGGCGATGAACGATTCGGTGGTCCGTTTGCTTCGTAGGATGCGCTCCAGTAGTTCGTCTGGAACGGCGTCACCGTCCCGTGCGAGCGAGAGGTCCTTCACCACGACCGAAGCGAGCGTGGCTGCGTCCGCCGGGTGGGTCGTCCCATCGGGAAGGCGATAGTGGATGGGCGTCTTGAATAGATGACGCTCCGTTGGGGAGCGGTGTTCGAGCGGCGCTAACAGGTCGATACCCTGTGCGGGCAAGCGGGAGCGGAGTATCCCGTCGGACCCGGGTTTGACGCCGGCCACGCTGTCGTCGTGGATCTCGTAGGTTCCAGTTTCACGGAGATAGCAGTTGAGGAACGCGTGGACGGTGGCGATGTCGGCCCGCTCTACAGGGTCGACGTCGTTCTCCTCGTCTTCGACACCGAGACTCACACCAGTACCCCCCGTTCCGAAACAACTCCCGTGCCGCACTCGCGGATGGTTTCCAGCATCGCGGCGACATCGTCGAGCGTTGCGGTCGGGTTCAACAGCGTGAACTTCAGACTGGTCACTCCCTCGATTTTGGTCCGAGCGACGACAGCCCGCCCATCGTGGAGAAGTCGGCGGCGAACCGTGGCGTTCAGCCGGCTCACTGTTCCATCGCTCATTCCCTCATGCGGTCGATACCGGAAGACGACGGTGTTCAACGTCGGTTCGCCCAACAGTTCGAAATCGTTGGCGGAGTCGAGTAGTGACGCCGCACCGTCGGCGAGCTCAAGGGTTTCGTTAACGAGAGTCGCCATCCCTTCGCGACCGAGCGCCCGGAACGCGACGTATGGCTTCAGCGCGTCGAATCGGCGCGTCGTCTGGACCGACTTCGAAACGAGATTCGGGACGCCGGTCTCGTCATGTTCTTCCGGATTAAGATAGTTGACGTTACGTGCCATCCACTCGAAGTCGTCGCCGTCGTGGAGCAGGAACGCCCCGCAACTGATGGGCTGATAGAACAATTTGTGGAAATCAACGGCGATGGAATCCGCTTGCTCGATTCCATCGAGCAAAGCATCGTGGTCGTCAGTTAGCGCAAGCGCACCACCGTACGACGCGTCCACATGGAACCACAGGTCGTGGTCGGAAGCCCGATCCGCGAGCCCATTGAGAGGGTCGATACTCCCAAAGTCGGTCGTGCCCGCCGTCCCGAGGAGTGCGAACGGCTCACCCTCTCGTGCTTCGAGATCAGCGAGCGTCGCATCGAGCGCGTCTAGGTTCATCCGACCCTCGTGGTCCGTCGAGATGGTGACGAGAGCGTCCTCGCCGAGACCGAGATGGTGTGCGGCCTGTTTCCCTGTGAAATGAGTGTTTTCCGAACAGAGGATGCGAAACGAGTCGGCCGCCGACGGAAGTCCAGTAGCCTGAACGTCCCGACTGAACTCCCGATGGCAGTATCGGTCTCGGGCGAGCAAAAGGGCCTGAAAATTTGACTGAGTCCCTCCGCTGGTGAAGACGCCATCAGCACTGTCGGGGAACTCAAACAATTCAGAAAGTGCATCGATGACCCGCTGTTCGAGGATAGTCGCGGCGGGTGCCTGATCGAACGAATCGAGTGACTGGTTTGTCGCGGTGAGCATCGCCTCGGCCGCGAGGCCGGGAATCATCGGTGGACACTGGAGGTGGGCTGCACATCGCGAGTTCGACGTGATAACCGAATGACGGAGCACGTTGTCAGCCACCTCATCGATAGCGGTATCGAGTCCCATTCCGTTCTCTGGGATGATTGGTTCCTCGAATTGGTCAGCGATTGTTGCAGGGGATCGCCCCGAGTATGGATTTTCGTGGGTAGCGAAACTATCGAGGACGGCTTCGACTGCCCGCTGCATCGCTTCTTGGTAGGCGGTGTTGCCCACCTCCGAGCCGAGGAACAACTCGTCCCCGCTCATGCTGTCACCTCTGCCGGATCTTTGCTGGTGTTTGCAACGACAGCGACAGCTTCGGCAAAGATCGTGGCGATATCATTTATTTGCTTTTTCGAGACGATCAAAGGTGGAAGGAACCGTACAGTTGCGCTGTCGCGCCCACCGAGTTCAACGATAACCCCGCGGTCGAAACACTCGGCTTGGACGGCCTCCGCGAAATCGTCATCCGGGGCGTGGGGTCCTGCGCCCTGCCAGTTGGTATTCGGGTCAACGAACTCGACGCCGAGCATCAGGCCACGCCCGCGAACGTCTCCAATCGCATCGAAACACTCGGCTGTGTCGGTGAGTTGGTCACGGAGACGAGTGCCTACTTCGGTGGCGTGGTCGTCGAGGTCGTTTGCAAGTACGTGCTCGATAGTCGCCTCGCCAGCCGCCATTGCGAGTTGATTGCCACGAAAGGTGCCTGCGTGAGCACCTGGTTCCCAGACATCAAGTGACTCGTCATAGACGACGACCGCGAGCGGAAGCCCACCACCGATGGCCTTCGAGAGAGTGAGTACGTCGGGCGTGATATCTGCATGCTCGAAGGCATAGGTCTCCCCGGTACGACCGAGACCAGTCTGAATTTCGTCCACAATTAGGGGGATGTCGCGCTCGCGCGTGATGCGTCGCATCTCCCGGAGCCACTCGGCCGGTGCCGGGACCGCCCCTCCCTCGCCCTGAACGGGTTCGAGAATCATCCCGGCGGGGTCGGTGATGCCGCCGTCAGGGTCGCTGAGGAGGTTCTCGATGTAGGTGCTCGTGAGGTGGTGGCCCTCCTCACCACCTACACCTAAGGGACAGCGATAGTCGTAAGGGAAGGGAAGGTGGTGGACCTCGGACATCAGTCCCGTAACAGGCTCTTTGGCATCAGTGTCGCCCATCAGCGAGAGAGCACCGTTGGTCATCCCGTGGTAGGCACCCTGAAATCCCAACAAGCCTCGATTGCCGGTCGCCGTCTTCACGAGCTTCAGTGCTGCTTCGACAGCATCTGTCCCTGCGGGGCTACAGAACTGCACTTTCGCTGAGGCAGCGAAGTCCTCGGGAAGACTTTCGAATAGTGTGTCGACGAACCGTTCTTTCGTTGGAGTCGAGATATCAAGGGTGTGAATGGGACGGTCGGCACTGAAAACCCGTTCCATCGCCTCGACTACCTGTGGGTGGTTGTGTCCGAGCGCAAGTGTCCCTGCTCCTGCAAGGCAGTCGTAGTATTCGTCGCCATCCATGTCCGTTATCGTGACACCGTGAGCTTCCCGTATGGCCAGCGGAAGGTGTCGCGGATACGTCCGCGCGCTCGACTCCCGTTCGGCCTGTTTAGCGAGGATAGTGCTGTTCCCGCTATCGAGATAGCTCACTCTATGGCACCTCCATCGCGCGCTGGTTCAGGCACCCGGTGCGATTGTTGTCGGTTCTCGTCTGCGCCATACAGTATTTTAGGCTCTCCTAAAACGGCATAAATCCGGCGGATTTTAGGCGTGCCTAAATCAAAGAAGACTCACATATCACCAGCTCTGGATAGCGATGGGGTAGTGACACTAAATCCGGAGAGTGGGTATCGATCTTTGTTTTCGCCCAGTCGACAAACTTGCTGAGGATGCGTTCGGCGTTCTGACAGTATTACCAGTCTCATTAGCTTTCGATTTGGCGAGCAGGTAGTTGTTGAGTGTGCTGTCGAGACGTGTTTCCCGGGCTTCCGTCAGGAGAAGGGTTGTTCTGTGGAGGCTCGTTTCGTGCTTCGCCGATAGCGCGGTAGTGGATAATACTCGTGATTTATCGGATACTCGCGAGAGTGGACCGCGACGACCTCATTCGCTGTTGGAATCATCTTGCTGATCAGCTTCTTCGAAGGCGTTGGTCATCTGGTCGGCGAGTTCGCCGGCTTCGATATGTGAGTAGTGCTCGCGAACGACTTCTTCGGAATTGTCGAGCGCTCGGGCAGCGGCTGCGTGCCCTGATGTACGGACGAGAACCTCGCCAGCACCGCGCCGGGCACCATGCGGCATGAGATACTCTTCGTCGTCATCGAGTTCGATACCCGCCTCCTCGCAGAGACACTTGAGAACGTGCCGGCCAGCGTCGGTCGTTATCGACGGCGGCTCGATGTCGTACTCAACACAGACTTCGATTAACGAACGGTCGGTGCGCATCTCTTCGATTTCCGTCGTAGTGTAGCCACGTCGATCCAATGTGTCGGTCACTCGTTGAGAGAGCGTTGGGCGATGAAACGAGGGAAAGACTGGCCAGCTTTCGCTTGGTGCATCGAGAACCTTCTGGTACATCTGTAGCGGGTGAATCACTGGATTGGGAAGACCTCGGTCGTCGAGCCGCTGCTTTTTCGCGAATACAGTCGCATAGCGGTCTTCGAGATGGACGTCTTCCCACCGAAGTCCCTGACGTCGTTCGTCGCTCCGGTCTCGCAGTATCTCCGCACCTCGAACACCGGAGTACGAAAGGAGGTAGACGAGCGCGCGGTCACGGCAGGCTTTGGTCGCTGTTTCTCGATCTTCACCAACGTCGTCGATCGCAGTACTGGCCTGCTCGTCGACGAAGCTGGTGAGCTGGTGGCGGTCCTCAGCCGACCAGGCCTGCTGTTCGCCGCTCTTGTGGCCGCCACTGTCGGGGATGGGCTCGGTAGCGTTACGTCGCTGTGCGACGTTCTCAGCGAGGTGGCCTTCGCGGACGGCCCACCCACAGAACGCCGAGACGTACGCGTAGTAGGTACGTACCGTACCTGCGGTCCAGCCCTGACGGGTGAGGTGACGCGCGTACTCGCGCAGGTGGCTCGAACCCAACTCATCGAACGTCGTCGGACTGTCCTCATGCTTGGCGAGGAAGTCAACGAAGCGGTCGAGTTCTCGACTCGCGTCCTCTCGGTAGTTGCCACTCTCGCCAGCCTGTCCTTTGCCTTTGTCCGTTAGAAAGTCCTCGATGACTGTATCAATCGACACCACGCTACGCGCCTCCGGAGCGTTCGCTGGCTCGAGCACTGTTCTCGGGGCGAGTAACCCTGGTTCTGGGTTGTTGCATTTGGTGTGCTGTGGGGGAGGGCGGGGTAGTGGATAAATCTACATGTCCTTATTCGATTAAGCACGAGTAAACACCAAATCCGCCAATTCCGCCGATTCCGACCATCTTGAGTACGGTAGCGCCTGAAATACACCTATAAACTATATAGCGCTATACAAAATTTTTAACAGCTTCGCCTTCGTGAGGTGACTCACACCATTCCACAGATCTCGAATCTCCATCAGCGATGTCGAGAGGGTGGGAGAGCGCATACTGACCAGGTTGACCTGCTCGCGTGCACAGTTCGACCAAAGACCTACGTGAGAAGACTCTGCCCGTTTTAGCGTTCGATTTAGTAGTGCTGATCGCACTCTATCCAGTATTTTTCATCCCCGCAGCGATTCCCTTAACCGTAAGTCGCAGCGCCCGCTTTTCGGCCTTGGTCCGCTGCTCGCGGTCGAGGAGATTGGTCTGTAGCACGTTTAACGGATCGACGTAGGGATTCCGGCGGCGGAGACTCTCACGGAGCCACTTGCGGGTCACGAGGTTGTCGCGGTCGCCCGCGGTCGTGACGAGATCGGCAGTTCGTTCGTACTCTGCCTCGAACACCGGGAAGAACCGCTCGCTGAGGTGGTCGTCAGCGACTGCAGCATACTCGCTGGCGATCTCCATATCGGTACGTGCGAGCGCGAGTGCAGCGTTATCAATCGTTGTCTGGAAAAACGCCCACTCGTTATACATCGCTTGGAGTGTGTCGATCGAACCACCTTCCTCCAAGAACGCTTCAATACCGGTCCCGAGACCGTACCAGCCGGGGAGGATACACCGTGACTGGGTCCACGAGAACACCCATGGAATCGCCCGGAGGTCCTCAACAGTGCGTTCTCCTGATCGTGAGGCTGGCCGCGAGCCCATGTTAAGTTCCTCGATCACCGTGATCGGTGTGGCCTGCTCGAAGTACGACACGAACCCCTCGGTGTCGAGCAGATCCTGGTAGGTCGTTCGCGCGGCATCGGCGATAGTTGCAGCCGCGGCAAGCCATTCCTCGGGCACGTCATCAGCTGGCTGGTCAAGTGCCTGCGCTCGTGCGCGGATCTGAGCGTTCAACATCTGTTCGAGATTGCGCTCGGCGAGCCGTGGGTTGGCGTACTTCTCGGCGATCGATTCGCCCTGCTCGGTGAACTTGACCTGACCGTTGACGGTTTCATTCGGGAGAGCAAGCAATGCCTCGTTCATCGGGCCGCCGCCTCGCGAAATCGAGCCGCCGCGGCCGTGGAACAGCCGGAGAGTAACGTCGTGGTCATCCATGATGTCGGCGAGCCGGCGCTGGTTACGATAGAGGTCCCAGTTCGCGGCGAAGAATCCGTTCTCCTTGTTCGAGTCTGAGTACCCGAGCATCACTTCCTGAACGTCCCCGCGGGCGGCGAGCGCCTGGCTGTACGCCTCGTTCTCGAACAGGGTACTCATGATATCGCGCGCACCGTCGAGTGCGGTCTCGGTTTCGAGCAGCGGCACGATGTCGAGCCCGGAGTACTCGGGAAGTCCGACCGCGCCCGCCTGGTCGGCAAGGAAGAGGACTTCGAGTACGTGGCTGGGCTTCTCGGCCATTGAGATGCAATAGGTATCGATTGCGTCGGCCCCATATTCGTGCTGCCAGTCGGTCAGTCGGTCGAACCGTTCGAGTACGCGCGCTGCGGAATCAGACAGTCCATCCCGGTCGGTAACGTCAATTAGCGGCGCATCCTGGAGGATCGCTTCGGTGAGGAGTTCGACGCGTTTGTCTTCCGAGAGACTGTCGTATGCGATGTCCTCGCGACCAAGTGCTGCGGTGACCGCCGCAGTGTGTTGCTCTTGGTGGTCTCGAAGGTCGAGACCCGCGAGACAGAACCCAAATGTCTCGACCTGACGTTCGAGCGGGTCGACGTGGACCGCGGCGATTCGATCCCCGCCGTTCGCCCGGAGGCTCGCGGCCAGCGCGTCGAGGTCGGCGGTGAACTCGGCTACCTCGTCGTATCCCTCGGGGCGGACGTCGCCGATGCGTTCGAGGCGTTCGCCCATCAGCCGGAGGTGCTGGCGGTAGGGTTCGCCGGGATACCGCTCGCGGGCCCGTTCGGCGAGCATGGGGAAGCGCTTGCGGTTCGCGGCGAGGCGTTCGTCGAACGTCTTGCTCGCGTCGAGTCGGTCGGTGTTGTGGGCGAGCACGCTTGAGAGATTGGTGAGCGCTTCTTGGTACTTCTCGGTGATGCTCTGGCGCTGTCTGGTGAGCGTTTCGCTCGTGACTTCGGAGGTGACGTAGGGGTTCCCGTCCCTGTCGCTGCCGGCCCACGACCGGAACTCGAACAGTTTGGGCACAGCGATGTCGTCGAACTCGGCCCCGAGCGTGTCCTCGATTTCACGGTAGATCTCGCCGGTCGTATCAAAAAGGGTGTTCTCGAGATACCAGTGGACGTTTCGGGCCTCGTCGAGTGGCCCGGGCTGGCGCTCGCGGACCTGACGGGTGTCCCAGAGACTCGTGACCTGGGCTTCGAGGGCGTTCTTGAGCCGTGCGCGCTCGGTGTCGGTCAGTCGGCGTTCGTCGAGTGCGACGAGGTGGTCCGCAATGGTGCGGAGCTTCGCCTTCACCGTCTTGCGGTGGGCCTCCGTTGGGTGGGCAGTAAAGGTTGGCTCGATCAGCACGTCTTCAAGAATCTGCTCGACGATTTCGGGATCGCGGTCAGCGAGACCCTCGACGGCGGCACTCAAACTGTCGGCGAGCGAGTCCTCCTGTGAGGCGGTCCGGATCGCGCGGACACGTTCGCGCTCCTCCGCGAGGTTCACCATCTCGAAATAGGTGGTGAACGCGCGCGCAACCGTGATCGCTGTCTCTGAATCGAGACCGCGTAGCGTTCGATCGAGGGCGTCGCGTGAGTCAAGTTTGTCGTTACGGTAGTCGATGGCGGTGATCCGGAGGCGTTCGACAGTCTCGAACGCGTCAGTCGATGTCTGCGCTTCGAGAATACCACCAACTAGCGTGCCGAGTTCTCGAACGTCTTCTGCTACCGTGCGACTATGCAACTTCATGGCAGGAGTCGTATCGATGAGTTGGTTAATCCAAGGAATAGACGAATATTTGCCAACCCATACTCTTTTCTAGAGCCTCACTGTATCCGTGCGTCGAGAACGCGAACCTCTCGATTGATTTCACCACCGTGCAGCGTGTCATAGAACAATTGGCACGGTATTCGATTTTCATCCGAGAAGCCTGCTACCGCTGGTTCTGAATAACAACACTATCGCCTTCGTATCAGACGACACTGTTTCTTGGCCTGCTACTGAGCCGTGTGACTAATTCTATGACACGCTCCACCGTGGTTTATCACTGAGGGCGCAGGAGAAAGGGGTGTTCCCGTAGGGTCTAGCGCAAGTTCTTGACCTTTGGACGCGTATCTCTCTAAATGGGAGCGCGACGAGCTGTCGTTGAACGACACCTCTCAGACGAAGAACTGAGACTGGAAATCAAGAAGGCGGACG
>NZ_JBNTJU010000029.1:0-30706 GCF_051195015.1 Halococcus sp. AFM35 | reverse complement strand
GGAAAGGAATCTGCTGTCTGAGAGTTCCAGTAAAATCGGTCGATCTTACGGGAAATCGGCTTAGGCGATAACGGGTGCGACGAGACATACTTTGTCGGCAAGCCCGCCCTGTTCGAGGAACTCGGCTTCGATTTCCCACAAGCACGCCGCGCGACCGACGGTGGGGCCGTGCCAGAAGAGGTCACTGCGGACTCCAATCTGGAAGAACAGGAAAAAGAGTACGCGGATCATGTACTTGCTGGGCTTGAGGAAGAGGGGCGAACGGTCGTCCTCGTCGGGACGGAAACGGAATTAGTGGGTGGTATCGCAATTGCCGACGAAGTACGCTCAACCTCGCAGCGTGCCGTTGAGCGTTTGCATGAATTGGGCGTCGGCCGCGTCGTGATGCTCACGGGAGACAATGAGGGAACGGCCCGAGCCATTGCCGAGCAGGTCGGTGTCGACGAGTATCGCGCGGAACTCCTCCCTGATCAGAAGGTCGAGGCAATCGACGAACTGAGTGACGAGTACGGCGACGTTGCAATGGTTGGCGATGGGGTGAACGATGCCCCGGCACTTGCCACTGCGACTGTTGGCATTGCGATGGGAGCTGCCGGAACAGACACAGCCCTCGAAACGGCTGACATTGCGCTGATGAGCGACGATCTCTCGAAACTGCCGTATCTCTATGACCTGTCGAACAAAGCGGGGAACGTGATCCAAGAGAATATCTGGGCGAGTCTCGGCGCGAAGGCGTTACTCGCGGTCGGCGTCCCGCTCGGCTATGTCAGCGTTGCAGTAGCCGTGATCGTCGGCGACATGGGTATGAGTCTCGGGGTTACCGGGAATGCGATGCGGCTCTCGCGGATCGTCCCGGAGAGTCTGCGTAGCGAGACTGACCAAGGGGCGGAATCATGAATCAATGGATCGCCATCGGCACGATGGCGTTCGTGGCAATCGCTGTTCCGGTCTCGTTGCTGATCGTGTCGAGCCTGCTGCGACCTAGCGTGCCTGAACAGGGCAAATCCGCTGTCTATGAAAGCGGCGAGGTCCCGACAGGGAACACGCGCATCCGGTTCAACATCCAATACTACATGGTAGCACTGCTCTTTTTGCTCTTCGATGTAGAGACTGCGCTCATCCTGCCGTGGACTCTCATCTACCGGTCAGCAGTCGAATCCGCTGGACTAATGAGTGTGCTATTTCCGATGCTCGTGTTCCTCGCGGTTCTCTTTGTCGGGCTCGCATGGGCTTGGCGAAATGGCGCGGTTCGGTGGATACGCGATCAGCCAAATTCCACTAAAAACTGAAAACTACCACTCTATATCACCAATAAATTATAGATGAGAATGATAAGTGATATTGTGACAGGGGCAGCGCATCAGAATGAATAACGAGATGGCTACGTGCAAGCCCAACCATGACGACAAACGGAGGTCACAACTTGCCACCGTTGCGCTCGCAGCGGTAGTGATCGCCTCGGCGCTCGCGGTCGTTCCGGGGACGGCAACGGCCCAAGCAAATCAGACGTTCATTGTCGAACAGGGTTCTCAGTGCATACAAATTACCCCACTGGGCAACGGCACACAGTCCGTCGAGGAGTTCTACGATTACAAAGTCTTGAACGACACCGCGAACTACAGTTCACTCGGAACCACTGACATCCAAATGGACCAGACGAGTCAGATGTTCGTGTATCGGGGAAGGGATGGACTGAGTCTCGTTTTCCTCAATGACAAAATCGGCCCACCGGGCGGTTACGTCGCCACGGCCGACATCTCTGGACTTCCCGCAAACGGTCAGTGGGTGGTCGAGGACGATAATTACACCAACCGTGATGACACCTTCGAGTACAACGACACGGGCGCACACATCGAATGGAGTTCCAACGGTGAACGCACGGATGGGGCTGCCTTCCGCGGTCTTGAAAGCCCGAATTACAGCGCGGTTACTGTTGACATCAAGTTCAATGAGAAAACGAACCGCTATCCTTTCGATGAATGGAGTGGGTCCCCGGAACAGAACGAAATCGAGAGTTGGGTTGCTCGGTCCGGAACTGGTGAAACGACCGAACTCGACATGAATCAACCAGTCGAAATTAGTCCGGGTACCTGTAGCGGTGGCGTGAGTACGTTCACCGCGACGCCGAGCAGCGCTGGCACCACAACTGGGACCGCCGGCACCGAAACGGGGGGTCCAACACCGACGACCACGACCCAGACCGCAACTACAACTCAGACAGCAACGCCGGCTGCGACTACAATACAGACAGCAACGCCAACGGTCACACCGAAAGTAACGGCAACCTCACTCTCGGCAGACGGAACGACTAACCCAGTGGGTGATTCGGGTGGAGCGACCGAGCAGGCCGGCGGTGACGGAGGTGGGAGCGGGGCATCCGGACCCGGATTCGGCATCGGGCTTGCATTCGTCGCCGTTCTGATCCTCGCGGCGGTCGCACTCGCAGGCCGGGGCAGCTAACCTACGTCATCTATAGATGTCCTCCACCAACACTCTCTCATGGGCTTCCCCGTCTCGTCGACAGCTTCTCAAATATGCCGTGGGTCTGCCTCTTTTAGGGACTAGTGGTACTGCAAGCGCACAGCAAACATCCGCGTTCGAACTCGATGGGAAGATCACCGGCTGGGTCGGCCAAAGTCCGGACGCGATTGCGGACCAGACTAACCCTACGCTCGCCCTCACACCCGGCAGGCAGTACGAGATCACGTGGACCAACGTCGACGGACGCGCCCATAATATCGTCGTGATCGACGGTGACGGGAACACGCTCGAACGCACCGAGATCATCTCCGAACAGGGTACAACCCAGACGCTCACCTTCACTGCGACCACGGAGATGGCAGAGTATTTCTGCGAGGTGCATCCGAACTCAATGCGCGGGCAACTCCGAATCGACGGAACGACGTCAACCACCACAACAACCTCCATGCCCGAGGAGAACTCGTCCGATCGGTTCATGCCCGCGGGAGCGACAGTGCGGCTCGAAACCATCGCCGAGGGCATGATGACCGCACCGACAGCGCTCAAAATCCCGCCCGGTGACGATGATCGACGGTTCATCGCGGACCAAGCCGGCCAAGTCTACATCCTCAGTTCCAGTGGGCTAGAGCCGTTCATCGACATCAGCGACCAGCTCGTAGACTTCGATAACTTGCCCAGCGATAAGACAATTGACGAACGCGGATTGCTCGGACTCACTTTCCATCCCGAGTTCCGCGATAACCAGAAATTCTACCTCCACTACAGCGCGCCGCCACGGTCGGGAACGCCCGATGGCTACACCCATACCCAAGTACTCTCGGAGTTCCGCGCAACCGAGGACTTCTCAACAGGCATCCCCGACTCCGAGCGAACCGTCCTTGAGATTCCGTCGCCGTACTACACTCACAATGCCGGGGACATCCTGTTCGGTCCCGACGACGGCTACCTCTACATGGGGATGGGAAATGGCGGCGGCGATCTTCTTATCACCGGCAACGTCGATGACTGGTACAAAAATCGCGGCGGGAACGGCCAGGATGTCACCGAGAATCTGCTGGGATCGATCCTCCGGATCGATGTCGATACCCAAGAGGACGGCAAGCCGTACGCGATTCCCGACGACAACCCACTGGTGGGCGAGGAGGGTCTCGATGAGCAGTTCGCGTGGGGCTTTCGCAACCCTTGGCGAATGACGTTCGACAGGGGAAACCTGTTCGTCTGTGATGTCGGTCAGTTCGAATATGAGGAGGTGAACATCGTCGCCAAGGGGAACAACTACGGCTGGAACGTCAAGGAAGGCAGCCACTGCTTCGCCAGCGGCGGCGTCGGGGAGATCACGGAGTGTCCCGACCGAACGCCACCTGACGTCCGCGGCGGCGAGCCGCTCATCGACCCGATCATCGAGTACCCCCACAACTACGAGGGTGAGTCCGTGGGCAGCGCGGTCACCGGGGGGACGATTTACGAGAACGCGACGATACCCGCCCTCCGCGGGAAGTTCGTCTTTGGCGATTATAGCAAGTCCGCCGGTCAGCCGAGCGGCTCAGTGTTCGCCGCAACTCCACCGCAGGAGGGCCAGTGGTCGCTCGAAGAAGTCAGGTTCGAAGGAGACGAGAACGATACTCTCGATTCGTACGTGCTCGGCGTCCACCCAGACGGCCGCGGGGAACTCTACGTCCTGACGACCGACAACCTCGGAGTGCGCGGTGAGACCGGAGCGGTCCACAAGATCAACCCGCCGAGTACCGAGACGACAACGCCGGCCGCTACCGCAACGCCCGAACACCCACCGACCGCGACACCGACGCCCACTCCAACTCCAACTCCGACACCGACAAGCGAGACTTCGACCACGACCGACGCCGCCACCGACATGACACGCTCCAGGACGACAGTCACCAATACCGGCGAGAGCGAGGGCTGGATCAGCCAAGTCGATGGCCCTGGGTTCAGCATCGCTGCGGCGCTCACGGCGCTTGGAGGCATTGCCATCCGCTCGCTTTCTCAGCGTGAGTGATGACAGTGGTGCTCAAATCTAGCCCTATCACCTATATGATATCACTATTCGTCTCTAACTGACCTCAGAAGTTGGTTGAGTGGCGGTAGTGAACCATTTTTCGAGAATCGGATGGTGTTAATGGATCTTCTGGATGTCGGATGCCATCCATTCCAACAGCGGCGGGGGGGGGGGAGAGTGGCCGCAGTAATTGTCGAATCGCTTGAACCCCTGTGGGCGTGCGACCGGAAGGTCGCTGCCAACGCTCCGGCGAGACACCGCGTCTTCATCGGGTACTCAATCACCAGATCCAACAACTCACGACTCACCAGCAACGTCAAAATTGCCGCGTACAGTGAAATCTCCACGACCGCAGGATTACTCGCGTTGAGCTTGTCAATTTAGGCTGAGCAACGCGACCAAATCAGCGGATCGTGGGTTTCGATGTTCGCTACTACGTCGACGATCTCTGCTTCAGTTCTTGTAGTCCTCGATTAACCCGCCTTGCAGCACGATATCGACCTGGCGCGGGCTCAAACTATGTTCGGCCGTGAACGTGGTGTCTTGCGTGGTGTTTTGCACCGTGATCTCAGAATCCTCTTGCATCTCCTTGCGCACATTGGGCAGTTCGAGAGTATCACCCTGTTCGATTGCGTCGTAGTCAGCTCGATCGGCGAATTCGAGCGGCACGATTCCGAAGTTCACGAGGTTCTGCCAGTGGATGCGAGCATAACTGACAGCCAATGCCGCCCGCATCCCCAGATAATAAGGTGCCAGAGCCGCGTGTTCGCGTGAACTTCCCTGTCCATAGTTCGACCCACCAACAGCCATCCACGGCGCTCCTTGCTCTTGAGCGCGCTTGTAGAAGCCCTGCTCGATCTGATCAAATACCCACTCACTAATCCTCGGTATGTTCGAGCGATAAGGAAGTACATCTGATCCGGCGGGCATGATCTCGTCGGTCGAGATGTCGTCGCCGACCTTCATCAACACCGGACCGGAGAGCGCGTCCGGCACGCGCTCGAAGTCGGGCAGGGACTTCACGTTAGGTCCCTTTTCGAGTTCGCCACCGGGATTTTCCGGCGGCGGGCTCAGTGCCGACTCATCCACGATGGCCTCGTCGGGTTCGGTCCAGTTGGGGGCAGTCATGTCGTGGGTGTCTTCGAGCGTGCGCGGGTCGGTAATTTTGCCCGCGAGTGCGCTCGCGGTCGCAGTTTCGGGACTACATAGGAACACGCTGTCCTCACGGGTGCCGGTGCGTCCGGGGAAGTTCCGAGGGACGGTTCGCAGGCTGTTCCGTCCGGTGGCGGGTGCCTGACCCATCCCGATACAGCCATTACATCCGGCCTGATGGACGCGTGCGCCGCTAGCGTACAGATCGCCCAAGTAGCCCATCTCGGTCAGGTTCTGGAGCATCTGTCTGGAAGTCGGGTTCACGTCGAAGCTCACCTCCGGCGGAACGCGCCGGCCCTCGACCATCATGGCTGGCACCGCGAAGTCACGGAGGCCCGGATTCGCGCTGGAGCCGATGTAGGCCTGATAGAGGTCGTCGCCAGCCACGTCCGCCACTGGGACAACGTTCCCAGGACTAGAGGGTTTAGCGATCAACGGCTCGATCTCGTCGAGGCGAATCGTCTCCGTGACGTGGTACTCGGCGTCGTCGTTGGCGCGAAGCTCCCGGAAGTCCTCCTTGCGCTTTTGCTGGACGAGGAAGTCCCTCACAGCGTCATCGGCGGGGAACACCGTACTTGTCGCACCCAATTCGGTACCCATGTTGGCGATCACGTGGCGATCCATCGCGGTCAGGGTTTCCAATCCGGGGCCGTGGTACTCGATCACGCGTCCGACGCCGCCGTCGACATCGTGGCGGCGCAACATTTCGAGGATCACGTCCTTGGCGCTACACCACTCGGGGAGTTCGCCGCGCAGCTCGACGCCCCATACCTCGGGCATATTGACGTGGTAGGGTTCGCCAGCCATCGCCATCGCAATGTCGAGGCCCCCGGAGCCGATTGCCAACATCCCCATCGCACCCGCGGCTGGCGTGTGCGAGTCCGAGCCGAGCAACGTCTTTCCAGGTACTCCAAAGCGCTGTTGGTGAACGGGGTGTGAGACGCCGTTGCCAGCGGCCGAGTACCAGATGCCCCACTTCTCGCAGGCGCTATTCAGAAAGAGGTGATCGTCGGGGTTCTTGTTGTCTTCTTGAATCAAGTTGTGATCGACATACTGGGCCGAGAGCTCGCTTTCGAGGTGCTCGACGTCCATGGCTTCGAGCTCGAGCATGACCATCGTGCCGGTGGCATCTTGGGTCAGCGTTTGATCGATCTCCAGCGCGATCTCTTCACCCGGCTCCATCTGGCCTTCAACGAGGTGCTCTTCGATGAGTTGCTCCGTTACTGTCCCAGACATGGTTGGAACCACGATGAGCGCCATCTTTACTCTTCGGCTGTCATTGCTCCCGGTAGACTCGTTTGAGAAATCAGATCACTGATCCACGTTACAAGAAGTCGATTTTATCGTCTGCGGTACTGTCGAAATAGATTGATGGGATTCCAGTCAACGCGGGTTGTATCTCTACGGGAAAATTTCGAGAGAATCTATACAGAAAACTCAGATGGCCGACTTCTGCTAACTCACAGGAGCTGAAGGACGCCGAACACCATCACGACGAGGTACAGGACATATATGCCGTCGAGAACCCCCACCTGCCAACGTTTGAGTCCGTGTTCGTCCGAACCGAAATGCACGAGCAGCGCCAATGCCGCTGGCATAACCGCGACGAACGCCAGATTGACCACGAACAACTGCATGTTCTGAATCGGTAACGTCACGAGGGCGAGCGGGAGGAAGCCGATCGTGACGGTCACGATAAGATATGAATTCAACCACCGAACAACGCTCTACTCACCAGGACAGTCCTATTGGCGATGTCCGACAAGCGCGTAATGATACGGTGGGAGGTCGATTTCCTCAATACGATCAAACGAAGCCGAATCGAGAACCTTACGGGTGTCAGCGCGACTCATACGGAGGGTTTCGGGCGGCCCTCGCTCTGTGCCGGCAACCGTGGTTTCCTCTCGCGGCACATCGTGCCAGTTTACGATAACGAATCGACCAGCCGGGCGGAGGGCTCGATACGCCTGCTCGGCTAGATCCAGTTGGTTCTCGACGCCATGGAACGTATTTGCAATCAAGATACAATCGACGAGTTCGGGCAGAAGATCAACGAGCCGCCGTGCATCACCACAGATCGTCTCGATGTTCGCGAGCCTTTCGGTCGCCGCGGCTGTATCTACCGCTTCCAGTAGCTCTTCATCGATATCGATCGCGTACACTGGTGCTTCATTGACGAGCCGGGCCGCAGGAAGGGTGAAGTATCCATCGCCACAGCCGACATCGGCAAGCGACGTATCCGGTTCGATACCGAGCATTTCGAGCGTCTGTTCGGGATCGGGCCAAAGCTGACTCCACCAGCCACGGTCGGGTTGTCGGGTGTTTTGGAAGCGGTTCATCGAACGATGCTACCGCCCGGTCCGGAGTAAGCCTGTTGTCACAGAGTTACGCTGCACAGTTGTTCGCGCCTGTTTCAAGCATTGTCGCATCACGATTGCTCTCGATTGGTTCTGTTCCGAGGTTGATGCTGATGACCGTCTCGTAGTTGTCCGGCTTCTCGGGGATGTTCTCGACCATTTGTTCGATGAGCGCCTCTTTGTCGAGGGTAAGGAGGTCGAGTCGGTCATGAACGTCACCGAGCGACGCAGAGACGAGTTCGCCCGGCGATGCGTTCTCGTAGGTGCCGTCGTTGTTCACCGTAACGTGACCCGGTAAGACGGTGAGTTCATTCGGGAGTTCAAGCAGCGTTTCGTGAAGCGTCTCGTACTGCATTCGTGCGCCCTCCTCGGCCGCATCCTCACTGAATTCGAGTTCCGTGCGTCCCACAGAGTCGAGGAACAGGCTATCGCCCGTGAGTACGGCCTCGTCGCCGACGCGGTAGGCGACCATCTCTGTGGTGTGACCCGGCGCGGACAGCACCTCGATCTCGATATCGCCGATTGAGAGCGTCTCGCCGTCCGTCAGCGAGTCGAACTCGTAGTCGATGTCGCGTTCGGTCGCCCGCTCACCGAGATGGTACGGAATGTCGAGTCGCGCCGCGAGGTCACGACCGCCGGAGATGTGGTCAGCGTGGACGTGCGTATCGAGGACGCGCGCGATCTCCAGTCCCTCCTCGGCGGCCGTCGTGACGTACTGGTTGGTGTGACGGGTGGGATCGACGACGACCGCCTCGCCCGCCCGTTTCGACCCGACGAGGTAGGAGAGACATCCCTTCGCTCGACGCTGGAACTGCACGATCACGAGGTCGTCGTTTTCGGTGTCGAGGCGAGCGGTCTCGTACAGCGAGTTCCAGTCGCGCATGCCCCCTTTCACGACCGCGACATCCTCGAATCCGTTCGTGTCCAGTTCGGCGGCGAGTGTGGTCGACGTCGCTCCTTTTCCACAGATCGTGAGTATCCTGTTGCCGTTCGCCAGCTCGTCGATCTCCCCGCGCTGGTCGTCAGTTAGGGTTTCCTCCAGCCCGAACGGGAAGCTCTTCGCGCCCTCGACGTGCCACGCCTCGTAACTGTCCTCCGGGCGTGTATCCAAGAGCACGTAGTCGGTCTCGCCCGAATCCTGCCTCGCAGCGAGTTCGCGCGCGGTGATCATCTCGAACATTCTCACTTCGATGTACAGTATTGGGACAATTAAGCATTTCTGCTGAGGGTGGTAGTGTTCGGATGAGCCGATTTCATGCGAAGACGGCTCCAGTCGCTGTAACCGCTGAAGCGGGCGATATCTGCCATTGGACGGAGGCGAACTGCCTGCCCCGCACTTTATCCTCAATCATACACCGCCGGCGAGAGTGCCAATGACTAAATGAAGTCGTCCCGTATAGAGTCATGTATGAGCGAACGTACCAGCGACGCGCTCGTCTCGCCGGAGTGGCTCAAGGAACATTTAGACCAGTTCGGGAACGACGAGCCGGACTACCGGCTGGTCGAGGCCGACATCGACTACGACGAGTCCTACGCCGAAGGGCACATCCCGAACGCAATCGGCTTTCGGTGGGGCACCCACCTCCAGGACTCGATCCAGCGAGACATACTGAGCAAAGAGGACTTCGCCGAGATCATGGGAGAGGCGGGCATTACCGAAGACTCGACGGTCGTTCTTTATGGCGATGAGTCGAACCAGTGGGCCGCCTACACCTACTGGCAATTCAAGTACTACGGCCACGAGGACGTCCACCTACTTGATGGCGGTCGAGCCTACTGGGAGTCAGAGGACTACCCGATGACGACCGAGAAGCCCGAGTTCTCCGAACGCGAGTATAACGTCCGAGGACCGTTCGACGGCATCCGTATCTACCGCGAGGGCGTCGAGGACGCGATGGAACTCGGCGTTCCCCTCGTCGATGTCCGCAGTGCCGAGGAGTATCGCGGCGAGAAGATTGCCCCGGAGGGAAGCCCCGAGACCGCCCAACGCGCCGGCCACATTCCCGGCGCAGAGAACATCACGTGGAAGGAAAACCTCAGTGAGGACGGTCGCTTCAAAAGTCGCGAGGAACTCGAAGAGTTATACGAGGAGCGTGGGATCGGCAACGATAGCGAGGTCGTCACCTACTGTCGGATCGGCGAACGCTCCTCGATCACATGGTTCTCGTTACACGAGCTGCTCGGCTACGACGACGTGCGCAACTACGACGGCTCGTGGACCGAGTGGGGCAACCTCATTCGTTCGCCCGTTGAGGTCGAGACCGATGACCCCGCGAGCAGAGCGAGCAAAGGCTGATACCCGCTGAATTTGGAATCGGGTAGAAGCCTTTCACTCGGATCAGCGTCGATCCACCAATGCCCACTTCGCCGACGTTCCGATTGGGCGGAACAGGTACCATTCGTCCGTTCGCCGGTCAACCCCCAGTAGCCCAGAGCCAATCCGATGCCGAATCTGGAGCGACATCGAGTAGGTCCCGTCGAACGAGCGACCGAACCGATGTCCGCATCGAGGGGTAGTGTACAGTCGTGCGGGATATGCACAACGCCTTTATTCGCTCTACACGTAGAACCAGTAAGGCGATGCCAGATTCGATGGCGGAATACCTCCGCGCGGACATGGAATGTGAAGGTCTCCTCGAATGTATTCACGGGCTCAGAGACCTCGACCGGGAGTGCTTCGGAGTGGTTATCGAAAGCGAAGGGCCACTCACCATCGACGAAATCGCCGAGGAGGTCGATCGGGAGCGCTCGACCGTCTATCGAGCCGTGCAGCGACTTCTCCAGACAGGGTTCGTCCAGAAAGAGCAAGTCAACTACGATCAGGGTGGGTACTACCACGTCTTTCGTCCAACTGATCCGGAGGTGGTCGCCGACGAGATGCAGCGAATGCTCAATGACTGGTACGCGAAGATGGGGCAACTCATCGGCGAGTTTCGGACGAAGTATGACACCCACGACCAGCCATCGGCGGCTGCTGAGGGTTGATCTTTCCCGTTCGAGGGGAATACGGCACTCATTTGCTGTTTCACGGGACTATCGATACCAAACGGACCCAAGCAATATTACGCGAGACGTACAATACTCTCGCGTATGTTCGTGATAACAACCGTCGGCAGCGATAATGCGACAAAGACGGTTCTCCCGTTTGTCACCGGAAGAGGCGCAATGAACCGTGGCGAGAGCGTGTCAATGTTTACGATGCAGGAGGCGACTAGTCTCGCAACCGACCAGCGAACTCTTGAGGAGATCAAGGCTCCGGGACTGCCGACCGTAGCCGAGGTCCTCGATGAACTACAGGCAAACGACGCACTCGATGAGTTCGTCGTCTGTAAACCGTGCGCAGAGGCACGGAATATCGCCGAGGATGATCTTGCGGACTGGGCTGATCTCGGTAGTGCCACCGACCTCGCACGGTTGGCAGAAGAGCACGAGACCACAGTCACATTCTAACGCTCCGGCGCTATCAGCACTGATAGTACCTGAAGTCGGCTAGATAGATTTATCATGTATATACTTCTACGAAATTTAGGATGCCGAGGTTGATTTCACCATCCATCGTATATGAGAAACCCATCTGCCCGGATTCAGACGCAATCCAGACCTTGAAAGGCGACGTTTGTAGCCTTAGTATCGCAAATCTCTATTCCCACAGCGGCTATTGGCTTGATCAGATATGGTTCGTCTGCTTGTACTGCTGGTGCCCGAGTGTCAAAAGAACTACCAGTACACCCACCAGTCCGATAACGGCTACGTACGTCAATCCAGTTGAGAGGCCAACCGCCGCTGCAACGCTGCCAAGCACGGCTGCCCCGCCGAGCAGTTCGAGGACGAGACAGCAAGCGACGACACCACCAACCCCGGCGTACCCCAGCAGCGAGGGACCACCGTCACTCATCGTCGGTAACAATCCCACACCCGAGGACGCTCTCGATATTCTGACGAATGCAGTCATCGGCAAGCTTGACCATCTCGACGGCTTCGGGACGGCTCACCTCGTAGAACTGCTTGCGGCCGTCGCGCTCGGCATCTACAAGTTGGCAGTTTTTCAGGCATTGGAGGTGATGGGAGACGAGATTCGGCTCACAGTCCGTTCGTTCACAGAGGGTAGTCACATTCAGGGGTTCTCCGGCCTCGACGAGCGCCTGGAAGATACGGAGGCGGGTTGGGTCGCCAAGCGCCTGAAAGATGTTTGCCCGTGCATCATTTACATCCTGGTTCGCCTGAAGAAGCTGTACGCTCATTACAATGATCACCAATCTGTTTGTGTATATGCCTTCCGACTTGCAGATGCTGTTTGAGCGCGTATGGTCGAGTCTGAGTCGAAAAGATAATATCCATCAATAGTAAAACGGATATTGAAATGGAACCCCGTACCGACTACGACCTCGTTGTCCTCGGCGGTGGGGCGGCCGCGTTCGCTGCGATCACCGAGGCTCACGCTCGTGGACTCACGACAGCGCTGGTCAACGCGGGCCTACCCCTTGGCGGAACCTGCGTAAACGTCGGCTGTGTCCCGAGTAAGCACCTCCTCGAAGTCGGGAAAACGGCATTCGAACCGTCCCGAAACCCGTTCGATGCCATCCAATATGACGGCGAACCAACGACCGACTGGCCAGCCGCACTCGATGAAACGGACGACCTCGTGAGCCGACTTCGACGCGAGAATTACGTTGACGTTGCCGAACACTTCAAGACGGATGTCTACGAAGGACGTGGACAATTTGTCGAGGGCACGACTATTGAGGTGATCAACGGCGAGGACGAAGGCGCGCGAATCACCGGCGAAAAAGCGCTCATCGCCACCGGAAGTTCTCCGTGGGCTGCCCCCATTGACGGGCTAGACGAGATTGATTACGAGACCAGCGAATCCATTCTCGAACGCCGCGATCTCCCCGAGAGCATCGTCATGCTCGGTGGCGGGTACATCGCACTGGAATGGGGGCAGATCCTCCACCACGTCGGCGTTGACGTGACGATCCTCCAGCGCTCGGGGCACGTCCTCTCGGGCATGGAGGGCCAGCTTGGTCGTGAACTACAGCGGTGCTTCCACGAGGACGGGATTGAAGTCGTCACGGGGGTAGATATTCACCGAGTCAGCGGGAGTGACGACGTGGCGACCGACGGCGGTCTCATGACTACCGAGGACAGCGTTCGTGTTGCGGCGAGCGTCAACGGCGAGAAACGAGCGTTCGACGCGGCAGCAGTGTTCGTTGCGACCGGCGTTCGGCCGAACACCGATGGGATCGGTATCGACGGTATCGGCGTCGAAACCGACAATTCTGATGCTGTAATCGTCAACGAGCACTTCCAGACGGCGAACCACGACGTATACGCCGCAGGAGACGTTATTGGCGACCCCGAACTCGAAACCGTGGCCGCGAAGGAGGGCAACCACGCGGTAAAGAATGCCTTCGGCGACGAGGAGAGGTCCATCGATTACGGCGCGGTGCCGAAGGTGGTGTTCACGAGTCCCGAGGTTGCCGCCGTGGGCACGACCGAGCATGAGTATATGGCCGAACACGGGACTTGTTCGTGCCGAACGGTCGATATGGCGGACGTTCCGAAGGGACGCGCCGTTGAAGATACGCGAGGGGTAGTTCAGGTAGTCAAGCACCATGAGACCGACGAAATCGTCGGGGTCCACATGGTCGGCCCACGGGCGGCCGATATAATTCCTGAGGCCACGCTCGCGGTGAAATTCGGTCTCACCGTGGATGACATCATCGACACGATTCATCCGTTTCCGACGTTCTCCGAGGCATTCAAGCACGCCTGTCAGGCGTTCCGACGAGACACAGAGACGATGAGCTGCTGCATCGAATAAGCGGTAAACACCAATGCCAATGACTGACACCGATACGTACGACCTGATCGTTCTTGGCGGTGGAATGTCCGGCCTTCCAGTCGCGCTCAAGAGCGCGCACCACGGGCTTGAAACAGCACTCGTTGAACAAGACCTCCTCGGCGGCACATGCCTCAATCGGGGATGCATCCCGACGAAGACGATGATCCGCAGTGCAGAGGTCGCCAATCTCGCTCGGCGAGCCGACGAGTTCGGCATCGCAATCGAGGGTGAGGTCCAGACAGACATGGACGCCGTTGTTGAGCGCCAGCAACGTGTGGTCGAAAGCATCCGTGAGGGAGCGTACTCGAACGTCGAAGATGCAGACAGACTCGACTTGATCGAGGGCCGCGGCGTCTTCGAATCTGCAACCGAACTCTCAGTCGGTGATCGTACACTGACGGCCGACCAAATCGTTCTCAATACCGGTGCGCGCCCGGTCGAACCACCGATTGATGGCCTCGGCGAAGTGGACACGCTCGACAGCACGAGCGCGCTCGAAGTCACCGAACTCCCGGACCATCTCGCAGTCATCGGTGGTGGCTACGTGGGCTGTGAGTTCGCACAGATGTACGCGCGATTTGGGTCTACTGTTACGGTCTTCCAGCGCGGCGACCGGCTGCTTCCGGCGGAGGATCCCGACGTGGGCGAAGTGATCGAGGACGCATTCGAGGCCGAAGGCATCGACGTACAAACCGGAACGGCTGTCGAAGAACTCGAATCCACTGCGAGCGGGACGCGGGTGATCGTGTCCGATGACGATACCGACGATATCGCCGTTTCTCACGTCCTCGTCGCCGCGGGACGGCGAGCGAATACTGACGGTATCGATATCGAGGACGCCAGCGTAGAACTCGATGACCGGGGCTTCGTTGAGGTTGACGAACAGTTCCAGACTTCGGCTGACTCGGTGTATGCAGTCGGCGACGTGTCCGGTCCACCAATGTTCACGCACTCGGCCCGCGACGATGCCGACCTCCTGTACCGCCACCTTGTCCATGACGAAACAATCGACGCAACGGATCGGGTTGTCCCCCACGCGGTATTCACTGACCCGCAGGTCGGCCACGTCGGTCTCACAGAACGGGAAGCTGAGGAGCACGGATATGAGGTGGTGGTCGGCCAGAGCGACTACGCCGAGCAGGGCAAGCCCAAAGCGCTGGGCGAGACTGAGGGGTTCGTCAAACTTGTCTCAGACGCCGAGACTGAAGAACTCCTCGGCGCACATATCGTTGGTGAACAAGGCGCAGATATCATCCACGAACTCGTACTAGCGATGGAACTCGGTGCGACCGCTGAGGACGTAGCGAATACGATTCATATTCATCCTACACTTCCGGAGGTCATTAACTCGGCCGCTGGTGGAGTTCACGAACCTTCGTAGTTCTCAGGCCCATTCGCCGTCCGCAAAAACAGTAGTTTTCCATATTGACCAGAAAACTCCCGCTCTTTATACGTTGAATCCCGGTATGGTTATTGCGAGTTTCGGGACCCTCTCGTTGGTGTTCGCACCCACGAACTTAATACGTTGGCATCCGTACCAACGAAAGAGGATGGCCAATGATGAGAACCCTGAAGTGGTCTATGAAAAACGGAAGTTGGTCCGAGCAGGCGTCCTCGTTCGGTACAAATTCATCTATCCCGCTGCTGAGGAACGATACCCGCCGGGAGCGTGTTATGCGCTTCATTACGGAGTCACCGACCCGGCCGACCCGCCCAATGATGTCGAATGGCCTATCGGCCCGGAACAGGGCACGATGCTACGCTATGATAATGACCACGGTGACGGAACCCACCACCGCCACGTCGGCGGTGACCTCGACAGCGACTATGCGTTTCCAGGGTCAGTTGCTGCGGTCTACAGCCGATTCTTTCGGGAAACAGGGATCGAACCATTCGGGCCATCTCCGGAGGATTACAACATATGACTGAGAACAATACCGAAAACGAACCTGACCGAGCCAGTGACGAGCACGCTGGAACGTACCCCGACTCAGTGTCTGACGAGTGGGCACGGACACTGCGTGTGACCATTGACTCTGACAACCGGAGCGACGAGAGTGGCACTCCCAATCCGACGATTTCGTTCCCAGACGTGGACACGGCGACGGCGGTCTTTACCGACTCGACGCTCGCACTCTTGCGTGCCCTCAATATCCATGAGCCAGCAAGCATCCGCGAAGCAGCGCGTCTGGTCGAGCGCGATAAGAAAAATGTTCATGACCAGCTCCGGAAGCTTGCTGCCTACGGTGTTGTCGAATTCATCATGGAGGGCAACGCAAAACAGCCAGTCGTCACTTACGATGAGATCGTCTTCGATTTTGCCGTCTCGCTCGATTCATCGGACGAGGACAGCGCCGATGAACCTGCCGCTGCTTGAACTCGGGCATGCGAAATGAATTCATTTGACTCGCCAGCGTATCGTTCAGAGGGCTACCGATTTTCAGGACCTCAATCTGGGTATATCGCATGACTGAGCCGCTCTCTGGCGATTGAAGAGTGGTTCCCGATTCGTGAGAAAATGATAAACCACTATGCAGTGTATAACTTCGAATAACAGAGTTTGAGCGGTCGAAACGCCTGAAATTTCCAGAATTAGCGGATTTGCTGTTTACTCGTGCTTAATCGAATAAGGACGCATACTTTTACGGACCACCCCGCCCTCTGTTACAGCCAGCTCAATGCCACGGCTCAGAACCCGGCTTACTCGTCCCGAGAACAGCAATCGAACTAGCGAACCCAGCGGAGGCGCATAGCGTGGTACGCATCAATGCAGTCATCGAGGACTTCCTGACGGACAAAGGCAAAGGAAAGGGCGGCGAGAGCGGTAACTACCGGGAAGACGCGAGTCGAGAGCTCGATCGATTCGTCGGTTTCCTCGCCGAGCACGAGGACAGTCCGACGACGTTCGGCGAGTTGGACTCGGGACACCTTCGCGAGTACGCGCGTCACCTCACTCGTCAGGGCTGGACTGCAGGTACGGTGCGCACCTACTACGCGTACATCTCGGCGTTCTGTGGCTGGGCCGTCCGTGAAGGCCACCTCGCCGAGAACGTCGCACAGCGGCGCAACGCTACTGAACCCATCCCGGACGATGGAAATCACAAGAGCGGCGACCAGCAGGCCTGGTCTGCTGAGGATCGCCAGCAGCTCACTGGACACGTTGATGAACAAGCCAGCACTGCCATCGACAACGTCGGTGAGGACCGAGGAGCTGCGATCAAAACCTGCCGTGATCGCGCTCTGGTGTATCTCCTCTCATACTCCGGCGTACGCGGTGCAGAGATACTGCGAGACCGAAGCGACGAACGACGCCAAGGACTTCGGTGGGAGGATGTCCATCTCGAAGATCGCTATGCAACCGTATTCGCCAAGAAGCAGCGCCTCGACGACCGAGGTCTCCCCAAACCGGTAATCCACCCGCTACAGATGTATCGGGAAGTACTGGACGTACCGAGCGAGAGCTGGCCAGTGTTTCCCTCGTTTCATCGCCCCACACTCTCTCGACGAGTAATGGACGAGCTGGATCGTCGTGGGTACACCGACACGGAGATCGAAGAGATGCGTGCCGACCGTTCGCTGATCGAGGTCTGCGTTCAGTACGACATCGAACCACCGTCGATAACGACTGACGCAGGACGACAGATCCTCAAACGCCTCTGCAAGGAGGCAGATATCGAACTCGATGACGACGAACAGTACCTGATGCCTCATGGTGCCCGGCGCGGTGCTGGCGAGGTCCTCGTGCGCACGTCGGGCCATGCGGCCGCTGCCCGAGCACTCGACAACTCTGAAGAGGTCGTTCGCGAACACTACTCGCATATCGAAGCCGGCGAACTCGCCGATCAGATGACCAGCGCCTTCGAAGAAGCTGATCAGCAAGATGATTCCAACAGCGAATGAGGTTGTCGCGGTCCACTCTCGCGAGTATCCGATAAATCACGAGTATTATCCACTACCGCGCTATCGTCGAAGCACGAAACGAGCCTCCACAGAACAACCCTTCTCCTGACGGAAACCCGGGAAACACGTATCGACAGCACACTCAACGACTACCTGCTCGCCAAATCGAAAGCCAATGAGACTAGTAATACTATCAGAACGCCGAACGCATCCTCAGCAAGTTTATCGACTGGGCGAAAACAAAGGTCGATATCCACTCTCCGGATTTAGTGTCACTACCCAATCGCTATCCAGAGCTGGTGATATGTGAGCCTTCTTTGGTTTAGGCACGCCTAAAATTCGCCGGATTTATGCCGTTTTAGGAGAGCCTAAAATACTGTATGGCGCAGACGAGAACCGACAACAATCGCACCGGGTGCCTGAACCAGCGCGCGATGGAGGTACCATAGAGTGAGTTATCTCGATAGCGGGAACAGCGGTATCCTCGCTAAACAGGCCGAACGGGAGTCGAACGCGCGGACGTATCCGCGACACCTTCCGCTAGCCATTCGGGAGGCTCACGGTGTCACCATAACGGACATGGATGGCGACGAGTACTACGACTGCCTTGCAGGAGCAGGGACGCTCGCGCTCGGCCACAACCACCCGCAGGTAGTCGAGACGATGGAACGGGTTTTCAGTGCCGACCGTCCCATTCACACCCTTGACATCTCGACCCCAGCGAAAGAACGGTTCGTTGACACACTGTTCGAAAGCCTTCCCGAGGACTTCGCTGCCTCGGCGAAAGTGCAGTTCTGTAGCCCCGCAGGGACAGATGCTGTCGAAGCAGCACTGAAGCTTGTGAAGACGGCGACCGGCAATCGAAGCTTGTTGGGATTTCAGGGTGCCTACCACGGGATGACCAACGGTGCTCTCTCGCTGATGGGCGACACTGATGCCAAAGAGCCTGTTACGGGACTGATGTCCGAGGTCCACCACCTTCCCTTCCCTTACGACTATCGCTGTCCCTTAGGTGTAGGTGGTGAGGAGGGCCACCACCTCACGAGCACCTACATCGAGAACCTCCTCAGCGACCCTGACGGCGGCATCACCGACCCCGCCGGGATGATTCTCGAACCGGTTCAGGGCGAGGGAGGGGCGGTCCCGGCACCGGCTGAGTGGCTCCGAGAGATGCGACGCATCACGCGCGAGCGCGACATCCCCCTGATTGTGGACGAAATTCAGACTGGTCTCGGTCGTACTGGGGAGACCTATGCCTTCGAGCATGCGGATATCACGCCCGACGTGCTCACTCTCTCGAAGGCCATTGGTGGTGGGCTTCCGCTCGCGGTCGTCGTCTATGACGAGTCACTCGATGTCTGGGAACCGGGCGCTCACGCGGGCACCTTTCGTGACAACCAACTCGCAATGGCGGCTGGCGAGGCGACCATCGAGTACGTACTTGCAAACGACCTTGACGACCACGCCACCGAAGTAGGCGCTCATCTCCGTGACCAACTCACCGACACAGCCGAGTGCTTCGATACGATTGGAGATGTTCGCGGGCGTGGACTGATGCTTGGGGTCGAGTTCGTTGACCCGGACACCAACTGGCAGGGCGCAGGACCCCACGCTCCGGATGGCGATTTCGCGGAGGCCGTCCAAGCCGAGTGTTTCGACCGCGGGGTTATCGTTGAACTCGGTGAGCGCGACAGCGCCACTGTCCGGTTCCTCCCACCCTTGGTTGTCTCGAAAAAGCAGATTGACGACATCGCCACGATCTTCGCCGAAGCGGTCGCTGTCGTTGCAAACACCGGGAAAGACCCGGCTGAGGTGACAGCATGAACGGGGACGAGTTGTTCCTCGGCTCGGAGGCGGGCAACACCGCCTACCGAGAAGCAATGCAGCAGGCAGTCGAAGCCGTCCTCGATAGTTTCGCTACTCACGAAAATCCATACTCGGGGCGGTCCCCTGCAACACTTGCTGACCAATTCGAGGAACCAATCATCCCGGAGAACGGGACGGGCCTCGATACCGCCATCGACGAGGTGGCTGACACCGTGCTCCGCCATTCGGTTGCCACGTCAAACCCACGGTGTGCAGCCCACCTCCAGTGCCCACCGATGATTCCCGGCCTCGCGGCTGAGGCGATGCTCACCGCGGCAAACCAGTCACTCGATTCGTTCGACCAGGCACCCGCCGCGACTGTCCTCGAACAGCGGGTCGTCGATGCACTTTGTAAGTTGTTTGAGTTCCCCGACAGTGCTGATGGTGTCTTCACCAGCGGGGGGACCCAGTCGAATTTTCAGGCCCTTCTGCTCGCCCGAGACCGATACTGTCATCGGGAGTTCGGTCAGGACGTACAGACTACTGGACTTCCGTCGGCGGCCGACTCGTTTCGCATCCTCTGTTCGGAAAACTCTCACTTCACAGGGAAGCAGGCCGCACACCATCTCGGTCTCGGCGAGGACGCTCTCGTCACCGTCCCGACGGACCACGAGGGTCGGATGAACCTGGACGCGCTTGAAGCGACGCTCGCTGCTCTCGAAGCACAGAAGGGTGAACCGTTCGCACTCCTCGGGACGGCAGGCACGACTGACTTCGGGAGTATCGACCCTCTTAATGGGCTCGCGGATCGGGCTGCCGACCACGACCTGTGGTTCCATGTGGACGCGGCGTACGGTGGCGCGCTCGCACTGACCGACGACCACGATGCTTTGCTCGATGGTATCGAGCGAGCGGATTCCATCGCCGTTGATTTCCACAAACTGTTCTATCAGCCCATTAGTTGCGGGGCGTTCCTTCTCCGCGACGGCGACGATTTCGAGTGGATGGCGCGTAACGCCGCCTATCTCAATCCAGAAGAACACGACGAGGCCGGCGTCCCGAATCTCGTTTCGAAGTCGGTCCAAACGACGCGCCGATTCGACGCGCTGAAGCCGTACGTCGCGTTCCGGGCGCTCGGTCGCGAAGGGATGGCGACTCTCGTCAACGAAACCCTTGAACTCGCCGACAGTGCGGCGTCGCTCCTCGACTCTGCCGACGATTTCGAGCTGTTGGGCGAACCGACGTTGAACACCGTCGTCTTCCGGTATCGACCGCGTGAGGGAATGAGCGACGGAACAGTGAATCGACTGAACGACACGGTTCGCCGCCGACTTCTCCACGATGGGCGGGCTGTCGTCGCTCGGACCGAAATCGAGGGAATGACTAGTCTGAAGTTCACGCTGTTGAACCCGACCGCAACGCTCGACGATGTCGCTGCGATGCTGGAGACCATCCGAGAGTGCGGCATGGGAGTCGTCTCGGAACGGGAGATACTGGCATGAGTGTCGGCGTCGAACACGAGGAAGACGGTGTCGATCCCGTAGAACGGGCCGACATCGCCACCGTCCACGCGTTCCTCAACTGCTATCTCCGTGAGACCAGTGCCTACGAGGTCCACGACGACAGCGTGGCCGGCGTCGAACCCGGGCCCGACGGGATACTCCGTGCCCGCTTGTCCGCACAGGGCATCGACCTGTTAGCGCCGCTCGAACACTGCTCCCCAACGGAGCGTCACCTGTTCGAGACGCCCATCTGGTACCGCCTTCCTGATGGGACAACCCACCCGGCGGACGCAGCCACGCTCGCTTCGGTCGTGGTGAAGGACCTCTCGCTCGCACGAGACGGTGACGCCGTTCCGGACGAACTACTGGAGCGCGTCCTCCGAAGCAAACGGACCACCGAATCGTTCGTCGCTGCGCGTGATGGCGACGAGGAACGGCTTTACCACGAGCAACTCTCGTTCCGTGACGCCGAGCAGGCGCTCGTCTTCGGCCACCACCGCCACCCGACGCCGAAGAGCCGTCGAGGAATCGCCACAAGAAACCGGCCGACGTACGCGCCGGAGCTTCGCGGCTCGTTCCCGCTCCACTACTTTCGAGCTGAGCCCAGTCTCGTATCGGCCAACTCGGCGCTCGACCGGAGCGCGACGCAATGGGTGAAAGAGACTCTGCGTGACGACCCCACGGTATCCGCGTCATTCGTCGCCAAACACGTCGAGGGTGACGACGTGCTCCTGCCCGTCCACCCGTGGCAGGCCGAGTATCTGCTCGAAACCGCGCGCGTTCGGGACTTGCTCGGTGACGGTCTCGAACACCTCGGGGGCGCCGGGCGCGAATTCTACCCGACGACTTCCGTCCGCACACTCTACAGCCCGAACGCGCCATTCATGGCGAAATCCTCGCTGAACGTGACGATCACCAACTCCGTCCGGACGAACAAACGTCCCGAACTGGAACGAGGCGTCGCCGTCGCGGAGCTCCTCGGTACCACGTTCGGCGACGAACTCGCCGCAGCGTTCCCAAACTTCAACGTCATCCGCGACCCGGCATACCTCGCGCTCGATGCGGGCAATGGGAAGGAATCGGGGCTTGAGACGGTGCTGCGGTCCAACCCCTTCCAAGGTAACGCCGAGGCAACGCCGGTGGTTTCGCTTTGTCAGGACGCCATCGCGGGGAAATCACGACTGGGGCGTCTCGTGGATTCCATCGCCGAACGCGAGGGGCGCGAGCCGAGCGAGGTGAGCGCGGACTGGTTCCGCCAGTACCTCGAACTCTCAGTGCGGCCGGTCCTCTGGCTCTATCTCGTCCAAGGCGTGGGCGTCGAGTCCCACCAGCAGAACGCGGTGCTTACTCTCGGCGAGGACGGCTACCCGAGCGAGTTCCGCTACCGCGACAATCAGGGGTTTTACTTCCCCGAATCGCAATACTCGGCCGTCGATGACTACCTGCCGGGCGTCGGTGAGCGCGCGGGGACGGTCTGTGCCGACGCCATCGCCGACGAGCGACTGCGCTACTACGTGATTTTGAACAACACGCTCGGCGTGGTCAACGCGCTCGGCTGTGCGGGGGTCGCCAGCGAGGTACGGCTGCTCGGCCTGCTCCGCAAGGAACTCGAACGCGCCCGCGAGTGCTACGACCGGCCCTCGTCGGATTTCCTCGGGCCGCTCCTCGAAGACGAGACGGTCCCCTGCAAGGCAAACCTGCTGACGCGCTTTCGGGGATTGGATGAACTCGAAAACGACCTCGAAAACCAGTCCGTCTATACGGACGTGAAGAACCCACTCGTCACCGAACTTGATACATGACCGGACCAGACGCAATCATCGCGGCCGAATACGACTACCAGCACCACGACCGGAGCATCGACAAGACAGTCTCGCTCCGTCAAGCAACCCTACAGCGAGATTTGGGTCGTCTCCACGTGTGGCTCGGGAGCGACCATGTGAAACCATACTGGCAGCTCGACCTCCCGCTGTCGGTGTTTCGCGACCGCCTCGCAGAGAAACTCGCCGATGGCCACCTCACGCCCTATATCGGGTGTCTCGACCACGTTCCGATGAGCTACTGGGAGTGCTATTGGGCGGCCGAGGATGGCGTTTCGAATCACTACGACGCCGACCCGACCGACCAAGGAATCCATCTCCTCATCGGTCCGGAGGAGTATCTGAACAACGGGTATGCGCTCGCGCTACTGCGGGCTGTCGTCGCCATGCAGTTTCGCCACTCCCAAACCGAGCGGGTAATTGCAGAACCTGACGCCTGCAACGAGCGTGTCATCCACGTCTTCGAGCAGTGTGGGTTCGAGCAACGGATGGAATTTCGCTTCGACGAGGCCGAGAAGGACGCCTTGTTGTTGGTCTGCAAGCGCGAACAGTTCGAAGCAAGCGTGGCCACCGACATGGCAGCCGTACTGCACGAGGTGAGCGTCGATGACTGAAACGACAGTCCACGACATCATCGGCATCGGCATCGGCCCGTTCAATCTCGGTCTTGCGGCCATGCTAGACGATATCAAGGAAGACGTCAACGCCGTATTCCTTGAACGAGATGCGGAGTTCAACTGGCACGAGGGGATGCTTCTCGAAGGGACGAGCCTCGAAGTGCCGTTCCTCGCTGACCTCGTGACGCTCGCGGACCCGACGAACCCCTACAGCTATCTCAATTATCTGCGCGAGACGGACCGAATCTACGAGTTTTATTTCTATGAGACCTTCCAGATACCGCGCCGCGAGTACAACGACTACCTTCGGTGGGTTGCCGAGAGTCTCGACTCGCCGCGCTTCTCGCGCAAGGTCACTGAAATCCGTTGGGACAACGAACGCGATCACTACCTCGTCATCGCCCGAAACCTCGATTCCGGCGAGCGCTTCGAGTACCGCGGCGAGCACCTCGCACTCGGCATCGGCTCGCGCCCGCACATTCCCGGCCACCTACAGGGCCACCCCGAGAGCGATGTCTTCCACACCGCCCGATACCACCACACCCGCGAACGCGTCCTTGCGGCCGACTCCGTGACGGTCGTTGGGTCGGGTCAGAGCGCCGCCGAGGTGTTTCAGGATCTCCTCGAACGGCAATCTGACCGCAACTACCGCCTCGACTGGCTGACGCGCTCGGATGGCTTCTTCCCGATGGAATACTCGAAACTCGGTCTCCAGCACTTCACGCCCGAGTACGAACAGTACGTCTATGACCTCCCCCAACGAGTTAAGAATGACCTCATCCCGAATCAGGACCACCTGTATAAGGGTATCGACCCGGGAACCAGCGCCGAAATTTACGACCTGCTCTACAGGCGCTCCACCGGTGAGCATGACCCTGACGTTGGACTCTTCGGGATGACCGCCGTGCAGGACATCGAATCCGTTGGCGATGCCTACGCCCTCGACTGTCACCAGTGGCAAGCCGACGAGTCGTTCGTCCACGAGACCGAGGTCGTCATCCTCGGCACGGGCTACGAGCGTCCGATTCCTGGGTTCCTCGAACCGCTCGAAGACGCAATCAACTGGGACGAGCAGGGGCGTTTCGCCGTGTCCGAGGACCATCGCCTTGCTATCGACGTGGCTGGAGATGTCTTTCTCCAGAATGCCGAACTCCATACCCACGGTGTCGGCGTCCCTGACCTCGGACTTGGCTGTTATCGCAACACGAAGTTCGTCAATCGGCTCGTCGGCCGCGAGGTCTACCCCGAAGACACCGACACCGTCTACCAGGACTTCTCGCTCGAACAGTTTGTCGAACACACGCCCGGTGCCTCTCGTGCTGATGGGAGTGAATCAACTCCACCGCCACAGAACGACTAACATGGATCCAAACGATACCACGCTGCAGAACGCACTGGACGCAGACATATGGGAGACGGTCGAACGCCGCCTCCTCACGAAGATGCTCGAGGAGTTCACCTACGAGGAGATCATCTCACCACGAAAGCTTGAATCCGGTGGCGACCGCGACATCTACCGTTTCGATCTCGGAAACGCCAGCTATCGCTTCGTGGCCGCTGAACGGCTGATGGACAGACTTCATGTTTACAACGACACCATCGAACGCCGCACGAACGAGACGTGGGAAGACCTCGGTGATCCGCTCCGTCTTTTGCGTGATCTCGGTGAAACCACGAATCTCGGCGGGCTCACGGAGGGGAATCTCGTTCGTGAGTACAAGCGGACACTTCTCGCAGATGCCCACATTGAGGCGCGTAAGCAAGGACGCGAAGGCTTCGATCCCACAAATCTTGACTACGCCCACCTCGAAGGCGAGATGGCGGGCCACCCCTGGATTACCTACAACAAGGGCCGGCTCGGGTGGGGATACGACGATTACAAAGAATACGCACCCGAGCAGAAGGAGCCTATAACGCTTTCGTGGGTCGCCGTCAGTAAGGAGAACGCGACATTCGTCGGGACAGAGAGCGTCACCCACGACTCGCTCGTCCGACGTGAACTTGGTGATCACTACGATGTATGCCGTGAGCGCCTCGCCTCCCAAGAGCTTGACCCGGACGCTTACTACTTCCTGCCGGTCCACGATTGGCAGTGGAAGAACAGTGTCGTTCCTCTGTTTCCCGACCATATCGCTGCTGACGAGATTGTCCCGCTCGGTGAAGGGCCGGACAAGTACCTCCCACAGCAGTCGGTTCGCACTTTCGTCAACATCGATAACGATGAGAAACACCACGTGAAAGTACCCATGCGAATTCTCAACACACTCGTCTGGCGTGGGCTACCGGGTGAACGGACGGAACTCGCACCGACAGTCACCGAGTATATTAAGGGAATCTACGAACGAGACGAGTTCCTCCAGAACCAAGGCCTCGTTCTTCCGGGGGAGATCGCGGGCATCAACTATGACCACTCCGATTTCGCCGACATCGACAACTCACCCTACCAGTACCACGAGTTGCTGGGTGCCATCTGGCGCGAGTCTATTGACACCTTCATTGAGGACGACGAGCAAGCAATCACGCTCTCGGCACTGATGCATGTCGACAGTGACGGTACACCCTACATCTCACGTCTCGTTGAACAGTCGCGCCTCACCCTTGACGAGTGGCTCGAAGAATTTCTTGATACCGTTCTCCCGCCACTGCTACACTTCCTGTATCGCTACGGGACGGTCTTCTCCCCGCACGGTCAGAATACGATTCTCGTCGTCGAAGATAGTGTCCCGACGCGCCTCGCGGTCAAGGACTTCGTCGACGACGTGAACGTGAGCGACCAGCCGCTCCCCGAACTGGAGGCGCTTCCGAACGAGATGCACGATGTGCTCCGAAAAGAGCCCCCTGAAGGACTCTGCCAGTTCATCTTCTCCGGACTGTTCATCTGCGTCTTCCAGTACATCGTAGATGTCCTTGAAGAGCACGAGGACTACCCAGAAGAACAGTTCTGGATGCACGCGCGAAACGTGATTCTCGACTACCAGACGCGATTTCCCGATCTCGAAGAGCGCTTCGAGCTGTTCGACCTGCTCCAGCCGGAGTTCACGAAACTTAGTCTCAATCGGAACCGTATCTTCGACTATGGATACGATGACGCGCCCAGCCGTCCTCATGCGTCCGAACACGGGATGGTCACGAACGCGCTCCACGAAGTCGTGGACGAACGTTCCGACGACGTGACGCAAGCCAATCCTGTCAACGAGGATTAACGGTCGATACGCTGTCACAGCGGATTCAAGGGATGTATCTCGGCAAAATATAACCATTCTCGGTTCGGATTTTTGATTCTCAAGGTACTGTCTAGTCAGACGTTCGTCACCTCCCCAACTGGCGTGCGGTTATCGAGCGCTTGATCCGGTCGCTGATAGTTGTAGTAGAAGGCAAATGCGGCGAGCCAGCGCGCAGCGCTGGCTTCGCCGCCCATCCACGTGTTGTGGAAGCGCTCTACGCGCATCGTCAGCGTCTGGGACCCCTTCTCGATCAGATTCCGCTCGCTGTAGTCGAGGTGACCGCTCAATTCACGCCGAGCGAGAGCGGTCAAATACCCACCAGCGTCGACGAGAAATTCGGTATCTGAGACGTCATGATTGGTAGTGAGTCGATGAAGGAACGCCGACGCGGGATCGGTCCCGCGTCGGCTGAACACCTCGATATCGAGCAACAACTTCGAATCAGTATCAATGGCAGCGTAGAGCCATTTCTTCTCGCCATCGACAGTGATCTGTTTCTCGTCGACGGCGACCCGCGACGGCCCCGCCGTCGGCGGGTCAGCCTGGGTTTCTGAGAGCGTATGCGTCCAGTTCCAAATCGCGCCGTGAGAACGATCTACACCAAGCCAGTCGAATACTGCGACAATCTCCCGCAGCGACAGACCCATCGAATGGAGACGCACCCCGAATACCCTGACGGGTGTCGGGGTGCGCTCATTCTCCCAAACCTCATCACAATCCACGTTCAACGTCTCTCTGAGCAGGTCCGCGAGTTTCATGGATAGTGCTCGCTACGGCCTGCTCACTCCTCAAGCCACCTCAACTAGACACTGCCGTCCTTGATGAAGTTCCAATTTCAGTAACTCAATCGAAACAACCACCTTTGGTGGATATCGGATCGTACTACGTTGTCTGGGTATGAAACCAGTGGGGCGGCAGGAGACTGCAAATGTTGGTGAGTGGGTTGCTGGCCGAAAGATGTCTCGAAAACGGTCATAGAGGAGTCAACGAATCCAACTGGTCGCTCGCAAAACTCGGCTGTTCTGAACCATCTGCTGGAACAAGCCTCTCACGGACAACTATTTCGCAATTGAATGAACAAACGCGATAGGTGTCACCCGCTCCTGTGATCGGAGTATCCTGTTCTCTCTTTCCGAGCGCCGCGGCACAGACATCACAGGTGTGCATTGCACTGGAAAAAGCGAGGCACGAGCGGGTAAGTTCTCGCTCAAGATATTCTATACCGCTCGATAGCTCTCATGAGGAGCAGTCATTGGGCCTAATTTCATCTAGCCGTAGTGGAAAGTGCGAAGATCGGCTTCGTAAGCACGTCGGGCGAAATGCCTGCTGGCATGAGCGGTATCGGGAGTATGGCGTCTGCATTTGCGCTCGCTCTCCCGATGAAAATCAGTCGGTCAGTAGCTGCGCATGTGAATATAGCACAGCGGATTGGCGTACAAATTCCGTACACAATCGCTAAACAGCCGTCATCGGCATCTTTCAGTAGAGATCACAATGTACGACCACAGCGGTGGACGAGGACCAGTGCTTGCGCGGTTCGCTCGACCAACCGGTCGTTCGACCACGTTCATGGTGGTCGCGGATCCACATGTGACCGATACGGCTGAAGGCACGTGGAAAATGTTCCATCAAACTGAAGACCGCTTCCGAACTGCGCTCGCAAACGCCGACCGGCTCGATGTGGATGCGGTTGTTGCTACTGGCGATCTCACTAAAGACGGAACGCCAGCAGAGTTCGAGCGAGTCGACGCACTGGTAGCCGATTTCGATATTCCATTTATGGCTGTTCCAGGTAACCATGACGTCTCGAAGACGTTCGACAACCACGATACGCCCCGGACTGAGCGATTCATCGAGACATACTCGCCCGGCGGGCTTCCCTCCATCGTACGAATCGCAGGAATCAACCTCGTTATGCTCAATAGTGCTACCATGCCTGACGGGGAACTTGCTGAAACACATGACGGGAAGATCTCCCCGACGCAATTGGAGTGGCTTGACACAGTGCTTGCTGGCGCTGAGACACCAATTGTTATCACGCATCATCCGGTCGGGTCGGTTGCGAATGGGGTTGACGCGCTCTCGCCGAGTTCGCACTACCGGCTTCGCAACACGGATGCAGTCGCTGACGTGATTGCTGCCCATGATATCCCGCTCGTGGTTTCGGGACACGTCCATTGGCCTGCGGTGGTCGACATCGGGGACGCTCGCCAGGTGATCGCGCCGGCAGCATGTTCGTTCCCGCAGGCGGCGCTCCTCGTTCACGTCGAGCCCCGCAGGACCACTATCTCGTTGCTTCCACTTGTGGGTCAACAGGGCCTCGGAGAAGCCTACCAACGCGCTCAACAGAGTAGTGACCGCCCTACGGCGTTCGCCAGCGCGGCCGCCGACGGCTACTTTCGGCGCTTTCCATTGGTCGATGAAACAACCAATCCAACCGCACTGCGACCACACGATCCCCCTATTCATCCGTCTCCTTGATGGTTGTTGGTTCCTTGATCTCACAGTGGGTGGGGTGAATTCACAAGGCGGCTGTACGATCGATACAGAGACTGCAAACAAACCAGACAGTATCTCCACTATCACCTGCCACTCAGACCTGCCGATATTCGCTAGCGGCAGCATCAGGGAATGTACCTATATATAGAGAAATGTGTCGTATGTAAATAGATATATCAAAATTAGCATCGATTATATAGTCAACAGTGGACGATACCAGTGATGACGCAGAAAACGACACGACGCCGTGTCCTCATGGGAGTCGGTGCCAGTACGACAATCGGGGTTGCCGGATGCTTAGGAGGAACCAGAGGGAGCGGCGGTAACAACAGTTCCGGGGACGGAAGCGCCGCCAGTGGGAGCAGTGGGAACAGCAACACCAGCGGCGGTGCCCAGCAGGCAGCCAGCGGGCCACTGACCGCCGACGGCTCCTCGACAGTCTATCCGATCACGAGCAACGGCGCGTCGGTCTGGAATTCGAACCCGCCGGCTGACGACAAAGAGTACTGGGGACCGAGCCAGTACGGTTTTCAGACCGACAAACGGATGGCGGATTTCTTCGCCGGCATCTACGGCTTCGAAGCTAGCGGCGGGAGCCAGCCGCCATTCCCGGTTAACGTTGGCCTCAGCCACTCGGGCACCGGCATCGAGAAGTTGATGAACGGACAAGTGGACATCGGCGATTCGAGCGCGCCCGTTCAGGACGAACTTCCCGAGCGCCAGAGCTACCAGAACTTCACCGACCACGTCGTCGGCGTCGACGGCCAGCCGGTCGTCGTCAGCAAAGAAATCTACGACGCGGGCGTCACCAAACTCACCGGCGAACAGCTCAAAGCCATCTACAAGGGCGAGATCACCAACTGGCAGAATGTCGACGGCTACTCGGGACCGAGCAAGGAGATCCAAGTCATCTGTCGTGCTGAAGGCTCCGGGACGGACACCGCCTTCCGGGCGAACCTCTTTGGCAGCCCCGACGCCCCCATCAAATGCGACTCGCGCATCGGCCAGAACCAACAGGTCAGGACGACCGTCCAACAGAGCGACAACGCCATCGCCTACATGGCGCTCGCGTTCGTCGGCGGTCAAGCCCCCGCAGTCGCACTCGAACTCGACGGGACGACCTACAAGCTCGGCAAGAACCTCGGCGCGAAGGGCTACCCGCTCTCGCGGGACTTGCATTGCTATACGTGGAAGGGTACCTCGAAGAAAGAAGCCGCGTTCATCAACATGTTACTCACCGAGTACGGGCAGAAGCAATTCGTCGAGGCGAACGACTACTTCAAACTGCCACCCGAGCGCCGGAAGAAACAGCGCAGCAAACTCCCCGAACCCGACCAGCAGGTCAACTACGGCGCGAGCGGCAATTCGAGTAGTAGTGGGAATTCGAGCAGCGCCACGACTACTTCGACCAACTAATCCGGCTGCATCGGTCCATCAGCGACCGCTGTGACCGCCTTCACTCATATGGCATCCAACAATATCAGAA